>NZ_JBFBJY010000021.1:0-108261 GCF_040702125.1 Kitasatospora sp. NPDC085895
GGTTTGTTGGTGTTGTTGTTTTTTTTTTTTTTTTTTGTTGGTGTGTTGTTGTTGTTGTTTTTGTTTTTTTTTTTTTTTTTTGTGGGGTTGGGGGGGGGGGGGGGGGGGGGGGGGGGGGGGCGGGGGGGGGGGGGGGGGGGGGGGGGGGGGGGGGGGGGGGGGGGGGGGGGGCGCGCCCCCGGCCCGCCCCCCCCCCGCCCCGGGGGCGTCGCGGCGTCAGCGGCTCACGTAGATGCTGTCCATGAACTCGATGATCTGACGGTCGGTCAGTCGCTGGCCCTCGCGGTGGCCCATCGCGAGGTCGGCCTCGCTGATCATCCCGACCAGCCGGCCGTCCTCGATCACCGGCATCCGGCGGATCTGGTGCTGCTCCATCTTCTTGAGCACCGCCTCCATGTCGTCGGAGGCCTTCACGCAGTGCAGGTGGCCGGCCAGGTCCATCGCCATCATGGTCGACGGGTCCTTGCCGGCCGCCAGACACTTCACCACGATGTCCCGGTCGGTGATGATGCCCTTGAGCATCCCGTCCGGGCCGCAGATGGGCAGGGCGCCGACCTCCATGTCGCGCATCATCTTCGCGGCGGCCATCAGGGTCTGGTCGGCGTCGATGCACTGGGCGCCGCGGTGCATGATGTCACTGGCAGTGGTCACGGGGGTTTCCTCTCGTCGTCCGCGGGGTCGACCGCCGGTGGCGGCCGCGACGGCACGCGGAGCGTGATGGTGCGATCACCATATGCATCACCGTCCGGGGCCGCGCGCGGAGCGGGCGGCCCGCTGCGGCAGAATCTCCCCAGGTGCCGACCGTTGTGGCGGTGCCGTTCGTACCGGTCCGCCGTTCTCGGAGCCGTCACCCGTTCGGCGGCGCGCGGCGGCGGGCACCAGGGAGGGAACCCATGGCCCGTCGTCCCCGCAGCCAGCCGCCCGCCGCGCCCGCGCCGGTCACCGTCACCGTCTGCCGGGGCTGCTGCTGCGGTACGACGGCCAAGCACCCCGGCGTCGACCACCAGGGCCAGCTGGCCCGGCTCCGCGAAGGGATCGGCGAGGCGGGCAAGGTCCGGGCGGTGGACTGCCTGGACGCCTGCGGACACTCCAACGTCGTCGTGGTGGGCCCCTCCGCCGAGGGGCGGCAGGCCGGCGGACGGCCGGTCTGGCTCGGCTGGGTGCTCTCCGACGACATGATCGACGAAGTGGTGGAGTGGGTGCGGGCCGGCGGCCCCGGCCTGGTGCCCGCGCCGGGCACCCTCGACCTCCAGGAGTTCACCGTCTCCCGGCGGATCCGGGAGAACCTGCCCGGCTGACCGTCAGGCCGCCGCCCGGGCCGACCCGTCCGGCCACACCACCCGGACCGGAACCCCGGCCCGCCGCGCGGTGGCCACCATGTCGGCGGTGCCGCCGAGGCCGCGCCCCGGCCGGCCGTCCCAGACCGCGACCACCAGGTCGGCCCGGCGCAGCAGTTCGGCGTTGGCGGCCTGGTACGCGGCGTCGGACTGCTCCCGGTACGGCAGTACGACCGCCTCGGCGGCGGCCGCGAGCAGCCGGTCGAACGCGGGCCGGTCCGGCTCGGCGAGCCAGCGGCGGTAGCGGGGCGAGGGCAGGACGGCGACCAGGCGACCGCCGGCGGCGAGCACCTCCTCGGCGAAGAGCGAGTCAGCCCCGGGCGCGAGGCAGGACAGGCCGGTCAACCCGGCGGGGCGGTGCGCGGCGAGCAGCGCCCGCAGTTCGTCCCGCACCAGCGGTACCGTCCGCTCGGAGAGGTCCAGGTGCCCGGTCACCGCGATCGCCGTCATGCCGTCCTCACCGGTCGCCGCCGCCGGCCCGTACCCGCCGGGCCGAGCCGAGGCTACCGCGGCGGCTGCTGCCATGCTGGGCGCATGGCGGAACTCGACGGGCGGCCGGCCACGGCCGCGCAGCTGCAGGCCCTGGCGCTCACCAACTACGGGCACTTCACCACCGTACTGGTGGAGGACGGCCTGGTCAGGGGCCTCGGGCTGCACCTCGCCCGGCTGGAGCGGGACTGCCGCGAACTGTTCGGCACCGACCTCGACCTGGAGCGCGTCCGGGCGTACGCGCGCCGGGCGGCGCCGACGGCCGGGGCCGCGACGGTGCGGGTGACCGTCTTCGACCCGGAGCTGGACCTCGGCCGGATCGGCGCCGCGGCGAGCCCGCGCGTCCTGGTGACGACCCGTCCGGCCGGGCCGGCCCGGCTGCCGCCGCTGCGCGTGCGGACCGTCCGGTACGAGCGGGACGCGCCGCACGTCAAGGGCGTCGGCCTGTTCGGGGCGCTGCGCGAGCGGCGGGCCGCGCAGGCGGCCGGCTACGACGACGCCCTGTTCACCGACGCCTCCGGGGCCGTCTCCGAGGGCGGCACCTGGAACATCGGCTTCGTCCGCGGCGGCGAGGTGTTCTGGCCGGCGGCCGATCAGCTGCGCGGCACCACCATGGAACTGCTGCAGGCCGCCCACCCGTGGCGGGCCGGGCGGATCACCGGCCCGGCGGGCTTCGAGGCCGCCTTCGCGACCAACGCCGCCGTCGGGGTGCGCCCGGTGGCGGCGGTGGACGGGACGGACCTGGCGGTGGCGCACCCGGTGGTGGCGGCCCTGCGCGCGGCGTACGCGGCGGTGCCGGGGGAGCGGCTGTAGCGGGGCCGCGCGGGGCACCCCCGCGCGGCCCCGCGGAAGGGGCTCAGCCGGTGTGTTCGGCCTGCGCCATCCAGGAGTACTTCTCCAGGTCGGCGGTGAGGCCGATCAGGATGTCCTGGCTGACCGGGTCCGGGTCGGCGGTGGAGGTGATCCGCTGCCGCATCCGGGCGATCACCGCGCCGAGGGCGGCGACCAGGGCCGCCACCGTGTCGTCGTCCCGGACCGGGCCCGAGGCGGGGGCGGTGATGCCGCTGCTGTCGGCGACGGTCCGCGCCCGGCCGTCCGGCGGGAAGCCGATCGCGGCGGCCCGCTCCGCCACCGTGTCCGCGTGCTGCCGGGCGAGCACGACGATCTCGTCCAGCTGCAGGTGGACGGGGCGGAAGCGCGGGCCCACCACGTTCCAGTGCAGCTGCTTGCCGACCAGCGAGAGGTCGACCAGGTAGACCAGGGCGCCCTGCAGGGCCTCGCCGACCGTGGCGCGGTCGGCGTCGGGCAGCGGGCCGTGGATGGCGTACATCGGGGCTGCTCCTCGGGCTCGTCCGACTCCGGCGCCCGCCGGCCTCTCACAGGGAATCGGTCAAACCGGGCATCTCTTACTTCTCGCCCAGCGCATGCCGGACACCGCCCAGCAGGTGCGCCCGGAAGCACGCGTCCCGGTAGGCCTCCGGCGCGTGGCCGATCGAGGTGTAGAAGGTGGGGGCGCCGTCGTGCTCGCCGGACCAGGCGATCGGGTGGCCGGGGCCCATCAGCCCGCCCTCGTAGCCGTCCTCGTCCACGGTGAGCAGCACCCGCACGTCGCGCTCCCGGGGGTCGGTGCGGAAGTTGTACCACTCGTCGGTCCACGTCCAGCTGGGCGGGAGGTGGGAGGTGGCCGGGTGGCCGCTGTCGGCGGTGCGGACGGTGGCGGTCTGGATCGGCGGGTGGCTGTGGAAGCGGGCCCCGACCAGGCCCTCGTACCAGGGCCACTCCAGCTCGGTGCCGGCCGCGCAGTGCACGCCCATCCAGCCGTTCCCGGCGCCGAGGTGGGCCCGCAGGGCGTCCCGTCCCGGCTCGTCCAGCACGTCGCCGCCGGTGGAGAGGAAGACCACGGCGGCGTAGCGGCGCAGCGAGCCCGGGCGGAACTCCGAGGGCTCGTCGGTGGCGTCCACGTCGAAGCCGTGGTCGGCGCCGAGTTCGCGCAGCGCGCGCACGCCGTCGACGACGGACTCGTGCGGGAAGAGCAGGTTGCGGGTGTGAATGAGAATCCTGGCGGTCATGGGGGCTGATCCTGCCTCAGCGGGTGCGTGCCGGGGGAGGGCCCGGACGGTCCGTGCACCCTCCGTGCACGATCCGTGCGCGGATCGCCAAGTGCCGGCCCCGCAACCACCGCCGCGGGGCCGGCACCCGGCTCAGCCGAAGGCGGCCTCGGCCAGCCGCAGCGCGCCGCGCAGCACGATCCGCAGCTCGTGGACGCCCTTGGCGGGCACGGCGAGGTCGGCCCGGACGGTCGTCCAGGCGTACCGGCCGCCGGCGGCGGGCACCTCGATCCGGGCGGCGGTGAGATCGACGCGGGTCGCCCCGTCGTCGGGCATGGATGGTCCTCCGGTGCGGCGCGGGGGCGGAGCTGCGGCTTCACGAGGTGGTCGGTCGAAGTGCTTCGAAATTGGCAGTGGCATCGCAGGCTGTCAAGACTGCCGACCGCCGGCCCGGGTCGCCCGCGCCGGGTGTTCCTGCTGGTCCAGACTGATTCGGCAGGGTCGCAGGTGGCTGTCCCGAAGCGGTCGCACGGTCTGTTCCGCCGTCAAGTCCTGAACTGTGAACCGCGCGCAAACCCTTGTGTGGCGGCCGGGCTGGCCTGGCCTGGCACCACGTTGAAGCGCTTCGACAGTGTGGCCGGGCCACCGCCGCACCCGCCGGGGGCGCTCCGCCGCGCCACCCCCCGCACCGTCGTCACACCCCCTCGGCCCCGCCGCGGGACCTCCCACCCAGCCGCACCCCGGGGACGCCGGCCGGGCGCGGCCGTGCCGCCGGCCGCCCCACGACCGAGCGCCCCGCCACACGACGAAGGGCCCCACCCGCCATGACCAGCGCTGACAGAGTCGGCTCCGCCTCCCGCCCGTCCCGCCGAGGCTTCCTCGGCGCCGCCGTCGCCGCAGCCGCCGCGGTCACCGGCGGCGGCCTGCTGACGGCCTGCTCCTCCGGCACCGGCCGCGCCGGCGGCAAGGGCGGTGTCGCCACCGGCACTGCCCTGCAGAACGCCCTGCCCGCGTTCGTGGCCTCCACCCTCGTGACCCCGGGCATCCCCGGTTCGAACGGCTCCACCCCGGCCTTCCTGAAGTTCCCCGCCGAGCTCAAGGCCTCCGTCGCCGCGAAGCCCGGCAAGGGCGGCTCGTACACCTTCTTCACCCCGCTCTGGGGCTCCGACCCGGGCAAGGGCAGCAAGTACTTCGCCGCGATGGACGAGGCGCTCGGCATCAAGGTGAACTGGCAACTGCAGGACGGCGTCACCTACCAGGACAAGCTCGGCGCGGTGCTCGCCGGCGACAGCATCCCCGACCTGTTCTGCATCCCCGGCTGGAACATCAACGGCCAGATCCCCAACGCCATCAGCGCCAAGGCCGCCGACCTCGGCCCGCACCTCTCCGGCGACAAGGCCAAGAAGTACCCCAACCTCGCCGCGATCCCCACCGACGCCTGGAAGATGTGCATGTTCGGCGGCAAGCTGCGCGGCCTGCCGATGCCCAACCGCCCGCTCGGCGGCGTCGTCCCCTACTACCGGGCCGACGTCTTCGCCGAGAAGGGCTGGACCCTGCCGAAGACCGCCGACGAGTTCCTCGCCCTCGCCAAGGAGACCACCAGCCCCGCCAAGGTCTGGGCCTGCGAGGACATGTGGTGGACGGCGCAGGTCATGTTCAACTGCGTCCCCCGCACCATGCCCGGCTACTGGAAGCAGCAGGACGGCAAGCTCGTCCACCTGGTCGAGACCGACGAGTACGTCGAGGCGCTCTCCTGGACGCAGAAGCTCTACGCCCAGGGCAGCGTCCACCCCGACTCCGTCGCCGGCAAGGCCAACGACGCCAAGACCCGCTTCACCTCCGGCCAGTCGCTCATCATGAACGACGGCGACGTGATGCGCGGCATGATGAACGAACAGGCCAAGGCCAACCCGAAGTTCCGCATCAAGCCGATGGACTCCTTCGCCCACGACGGCGGCAGGCTCGAGCTCTACATCGGCAGCCCGGCCGGCATCTTCAGCTTCCTCTCCGCCAAGCTGCCCGCCGAGAGGATCGAGGAACTGCTCGCCGTCGCCGACTACGCCGCCGCGCCGTTCGGCAGCAAGGAGTTCGTCCTCGAGAAGTTCGGCGTCGAGGGCGTCCACTACAACCGCGACGCCTCCGGCACCCCGTGCAGACCGACCTCGGCACCAAGGAGGTCCTCTCCTCCTGCGAGTTCGTCGCCTCGCCGGCCGCCACCATCGCCTGGTCCGACCAGCCGCAGGCCGCCACCGACTTCGCCGACTGGATGGGCCGGATGACGGCCTTCGCCAAGAAGCCGCTCTTCCACGCGATGCAGATCCAGGAGCCGAGCCGCTACGCCTCGCTCCACACCCCGTTCGACGACCTGCAGAAGGAGGTCGTGCGCAACCGCAAGAAGATCTCCGACGTCAAGGACGCGGTCGACAACTGGCGCAAGAACGGCGGCGAGGAACTGCGCGCCTTCTACCAGGACATCCTCGACAAGTCCTCCAGCTGACCGCGCGCCGGCCGCGCCGGCGCACCCCACGACATGCACTACGGCCGCCCGGTGGCGCATCGCACCGGCGGCCAGGGCGGAGCACCCACCATGACCAGCAGGGCCCCAGCAGCCGACCGGCCGGCACCGCCGCCGGCCCCACCCGCCGACAGCCGACCCGCAGGGCCCGCCGCACCCCGGCGCGGCATCACCCGCAGGCAGCGGCTGCGCCGCGACCGCACCCTGCTGCTGATGACCCTGCCCGCCGTCGGCCTGCTCCTGGTCTTCACCTACGTCCCGCTGCTCGGCAACGTCGTCGCCTTCCAGGACTACGACGTCTACGGCGGCGGCATCACCGGCAGCGCCTTCGTCGGCTTCGAGAACTTCGCCGCCGCGTTCGGCCGCCACCCGGCCGTCCGGATGTGCACGTCAACAACGAGTACGGGCCGGTCTGCCACTGCGAGGAGACGGCCGGGCGCTTCCGGGACTGGCTGCGCAAGCGGCACGGCGGCCTGGACGCCCTCAACGAGGCCTGGGGCACCGCCTTCTGGAGCCAGCGGCACAGCAGCTGGTCCACCGTCACCCCGCCGCTCGCCGCCCCCTACCTGCCCAACCCGGCGCAGGTGCTGGACTTCCGCCGGTTCTGCTCCGACGTGCTGCTGGAGTGCTTCACCGCCGAACGCGACGTGCTCCGCCGGCACAGCCCGGAGCCGCCGGTCACCACCAACTTCATGACCCTCCACCCGCACGTCGACTGCTGGGCCTTCGCCGCCGAGCAGGACGTCGTCTCGCTCGACGCCCACCCCGGCCCGGCCGACCCCCGCGCCGCCGTCCGGGCCGCCCTCGGCCAGGACATGACCCGCTCCCAGGCCGGCGGCCCCTGGCTGCAGATGGAGATGGCCGCATCCGCCGTCAACTGGCGCGGCGTCAACCGGGCCAAGCCGGCCGAGCGGCTCCGCCTGGAGGCGCTGCAGGCCGTCGCCCGAGGCGCCGACGGCCTCTGCTTCTTCCAGTGGCGGGCCTCCCGCCAGGGCGCCGAGAAGTTCCACTCCGCGCTGCTGCCGCACGCCGGGGCGGACACCCCGCAGCACCGGGCCGTCCGCGCGATCGGCCGCGAACTCCCGCTGCTCGCCGAGGTGGTGGGCACCGAGGTGCGCGCGGAGGTGGCCGTCGTCTTCGACTGGCCGAACCGGTGGGCGCTGGAGCAGCGCGGCCGCCCCCCCCGACCGGGGCGACCTCGCCCCGCTCGCCCTCGCCCGGCACGGCGCCCTCTGGGACGCCCACCTCACCGCCGACCACGTCCACCCGGAGGCCGACCTCACCCGCTACCGGCTGGTCGTCGTCCCCAACCTCTACCTCGCCTCCGACCGGGCCGTCGAGAACCTGGTCGCCCACGCACGCCGCGGCGGTACCCTGGTCGCCGGCTTCTTCACCGGTGTCGCCGACGACCAGGACACGATCCGTCCCGGCGGCACGGACGGACGGCTGCGCGACCTGCTCGGCGTCCACCCGCTCGAGTGGCGCCCGCTCGACGCGCCCGCCGGCCTCGACGGCGGCGGCACCGCGGACCTGTGGAGCGAGGAGCTGCGCCTCGCCGAAGGCACCGAGGTGATCGCCTCGTTCGCCGACGGCACCCCCGCCGCCACCCGGCACGGCCGCGCCCACTACCTCGCCACCCTGCCCGACCCCGCCGTCCTGCGGCGGCTGCTCGCCGGCGCCGCCGACGCCGCCGGCGAGCACCCCGAACTGCCCGGCCTCCCCGACGGAGTGGAGGCCGTCCGGCGCGGCGGACTGCTCTTCGTGCTCAACCACACCGCCGCCCGGTGCACCTCCCCCTGTCCGGCCCTCACCGGAACCTGCTGACCGCCCGCGACACCGCCGCCCTACAGCTCGCCCCCCACGGCGCAGCGGTGCTGCGACCCATGTGACCGACAGGACTCCGCCATGCCCGACGCCCCCACGCACGGCATCCACGACACCGCACCCGCCGCCCGCTGGGAGGACGCCTACCTCGGCGGCAACGGCCGGCACGGCGTCCTCGTGCACGGCCGCACCGAGGACGAGCACCTGGTGATCACCCACCACCACCTGGTCCGCCCCGACCCGGCGAGCGGCGCCGAGCCGCCGCTGCTCGCCCCCGTGCTCGCCGAGGTGCAGGACGCGCTGCTGGCGGGCCGGCAGGCGGAGGCGGTGGCCGCGTTCGGCGGCGACCGGGAGCCCCGGTACGTGCAGTCCTTCCACCCCGGCTTCGCCGTCCGCGTCCGCCGTCCGGCCGCCGAGGCCGACGGCTACCGGCGCACCCTGGACCTGCGCACCGGCGTCGCCGCCGCCGAATGGCACGAGGCGGACGGCTGGTGGCGCTGCGAGACCTTCGTCTCCCGCGCCGACGACGTGGTGGTGCACCTGCTGACCGCACCGAGCGGCGGCGCCGTCGAGGCCGAGGTCTGCCTCGACACCCGGCTGCCCGGCGCGCCCGAGGAGCTGCGGGCCGCCGTCCGCTCGGTCTACCGCCCCGCCGAGATCCCCGCGCCCGGGGCGGACGCTCCGCGGGACACCGCCCTGCTGCGGCTGCGCGTCCGCTACCCCGACAGCGAGCTCGGCTACCGCGGCGCGACCCGGCTGCTCGCCCCCGGCGGCACCGTCCGCTGTGACGGCCCCCGGGTGCACGTGAGCGGCGCCCGCCAGTTGCTGCTGCTCACCCGCACCGCCCGCGGCCCGGTCGCCGAACCCGACGGCCGCCTCGGCCGGCTGGACACGGGCCTGTACACGCTGTCCGAGGACTACGAACTGCTGCTGCAGCGCCACCTCGACCTGCACATCGAGGCCTACGACCGGGTCGCCCTCGACCTGCACGCCCCGGCCGCCGACCGCGAGCTGCCCGTCGCCGAGCTGCTGGCCCGCCAGGAGGCCGACCCGTCGACGCTGCAACCCGCGCTGCTGGAGTCGCTGTTCGCGGCCGGCCGGTACCACCTGCTGGCCTCCTCCGGGGAGCGCCCGCCGCGGCTGTGCGGTCTGTGGACGGGCGACTGGGGGAGCGCCTGGGGCGGCGCGTTCACCACCAACGCCAACCTCAACCTGCAGCTCGCCGGCGCCGCCGCGACCGGCCTGCCCGAGGCCTCGCTGGCGCTCGCCGCCCTCGTCCGCGACCAGCTGCCGGACTGGCGCACCAACGCCCGCCGGCTCTACGGCACCCGTGGCGCGGTCGCCCCCGCCCACACCGACGGCACCAACGGCCTGCAGTACCACTTCAACCACAGCTGGGCGCACCACCTGTGGACGGCCGGCGCCGACTGGCTGCTGCACCCGCTGCTGGAGCACGCCGAGACCACCGGGGACACCGCCTTCCTCACCGGCGAGCTGCTGCCTACCCTGCTGGAGACCGCCGCCTTCTACGAGGACTTCCTCACCCGCACCGGCCCGGACGGCCGGATCGCCGTGGTGCCCTCCTACTCACCCGAGAACCACCCCGTCGACCCGGCCACCGGCGAGGCGACGCCCGCCGCCGCCTCGGTCAACGCCACCATGGACATCGCCGCCGCCCGGCACGCCCTCACCACCGCCGCCGACCTCGCCGACCGGCACCGCGCCGCCCCCGCCGCCCGCACCGCCGGCTGGCGGGCCCTGGCCGCCCGGCTGCCCGACTACCTCGTCAACGAGGACGGTGCGCTCGCCGAATGGGCCTGGCCCGGCCACCGGGACGGCTACGACCACCGACACGTCAGCCACCTCTACCCGGTCTGGCCGCTCGGCGAGATCGCCCCGGACACCACCCCGGAGCTCGCCGCGGCCGCCCGCACCGCGCTGCTGCTGCGCGGCGACGAGAACCACTCCGGCCACGGCCACCTGCACCGGGCGCTGGCCGCCGCCCGGCTGGACGACGCCGGGCTGCTCACCTGTCAGCTCGCCCACCTGCTCGTCCGCGGCTTCTTCTTCCGCTCCCTGATGAGCAGCCACTACCCGGACCGGGACGTCTTCAACGCGGACGTGGCGCACGCCCTGCCCGGGGTGCTCACCGAGATGCTGCTGCGCTCCCGCCCGGCCCGCCCCGGCCGCCCGGCCCACCTGACCGTGCTGCCCGCGCTGCCCGCCGCCCTGCCGAGCGGTCGGCTCACGGGGGCGCGCACCCGCTTCGGGGCGGTCGTCGAGGAGCTGGCCTGGTCGCCCGGGCAGGTCACCCTGACGCTGCGGGCCGACCGGGCCTGCACGGTCGAGCTGCGGATCGCCCCGCTGCACAAGGAGGGCGGCGAGCTGCTGGAGCTGACGGCCGGCCGGCTGCGCACCGTCACCGTGGAGTTCTGTCGCACCGTCGACCGGCCGGCCGTGGACTTTGCGAACTGATGGCCGATTCTTGCTCGGCGGCAGACCGGCGCGACGGCGCCCGTTCACCGGAAGTCCCTCCGTGGGCCAACCACCGCTGGGAGCCTCCCGGGCATGGATATCCCGAACATGGGCGTGCCCGCGGGGCTCGCCGACCGCATGAGCACGGCCGAGCAGCACGAGTACCTGCGCAGCAGGCTGTCCCGGCGCAGGATGCTGCGCTCCTCGGCGGTGACGGTGGGTCTGCTGGCCGTCGGCGGCGCGCTGGGCAGCGGCACCGCCTCGGCGGCGCCGGCCGGCGGTTCCGTCACCGACGGCGTCGACGGCGCGCTGGTCGCGCCGACGGGCCGCCACCTCGCCTTCGGCCCGCGGCCGGACACCCAGTTCCGGATCTCCTGGCAGGTCCCGGCACCGGTGAAGCGGCCGTTCCTGCGCTTCGGCCGCCACCCGTGGGACCTCTCGCACAAGGTGGAGGCGGAGGTGCGCGCCCTGCACACCCCGGCGCTCACCCCGACCGGCACCCCGGTCGACCAGTACTACCTGCACGTCGCGCTGGACCACCTGCAGCCCGACACCACCTACTACTACGGCGTCGGCCACCAGGGCTTCGACCCGGCCTCGGGCCAGGCGATCTCCACCCTCTCCACCTTCCGCACCGCGCCGGCCCGGCACGGCCGCGGCGGCCGCCCGTACGAGCCGTTCACCTTCACCGCCTTCGGCGACCAGGGCGTCTCCTCGCACGCCGCCGGGAACGACCACGTGATCCTGGCCCAGAAGCCGGCCTTCCACCTGCACGCCGGCGACATCTGCTACGCCGACCCGGCCGGCTCCGGCCAGGACTCCGACAAGTCGGTGTACTCGGCCACCACCTGGGACGCCTTCCTGGTGCAGACCGAGACGGTCGCGGCGAAGATCCCGTGGATGGTCTCCTACGGCAACCACGACATGGAGGCCTGGTACTCGCACCACGGCTACGGCGGCGAGGACGCCCGGTTCTTCCTGCCCGGCAACGGCCCGGACCCGCGTACCGCGCCCGGCGTGTACTCCTTCGTCTACGGCAACGTCGGCGTGGTCTCGCTGGACGCCAACGACGTCTCCTACGAGATCCCGGCCAACCTCGGCCTCACCGCGGGCCGGCAGACCGCCTGGCTGGAGCGGACGCTGCGCTCGCTGCGGGCCGACGAGGGCGTCGACTTCGTGGTGGTCTTCTTCCACCACTGCGCCTTCTCCACCACCCACCAGCACGCCTCCGAGGGCGGGGTCCGCGAGGCCTGGGTGCCGCTCTTCGAGAAGTACCGGGTCGACCTGGTCGTGAACGGCCACAACCACGTGTACGAGCGCACCGACGCGATCCTCGGCAACAAGGTGGCGAAGGCGGTGCCGAGCGGCGGCACCGTCGAGCCGGCCAAGGACGGCGTGGTGTACGTGACGGCGGGCGCGGCCGGCCGCAGCCTGTACTCCTTCGACGCGCCGGACACCTACGAGGGCCACGAGCACCGCGTGGACTCGGTGAACACCTTCCACTTCGGCAAGGGCGGGGTGAAGGTGCCGGAGACGGTGGAGTGGTCACGGGTGCGCTACACCGGCTACTCCTTCGTGCGGGTGGACGTCGCCCCGGCGCACAAGGGCCGCACCGCCACCATGAAGGTCACCGCCCTCGCCGAGGACGGCACGCAGGTCGACCACTACACGATCGCCCGCCGCGCGGGCGAGTGCACGGCGCACTGAGGCCGGACGCGCCGGGCCCGCCCCCGGTCGGGGAGGCGGGCCCGGTGCCGTCGTTCAGCCCAACCCGGCGAGCTCGGCGGCGAGTTCGTCGCTGTGGCGGAAGGTCAGGCCGGCCAGGGCGACGTGCTTCCAGCGGACGGTGAGGTCGCCGTCCAGGATGAACACCGAGCGGCGCAGACCGAGTCCGGGCACCGCGATGCCGTACGCCTTCGCGACCGTGCGGTCGGTGTCGGCGAGCAGCGGGAAGGCGATCCGGTGCCGGCGGGCGAACTGCTCGTGGCTGTCGAGGCCCTGCGGGCTGACGCCCCAGACGGTGGCGCCGAGCCCGGTGAAGCGCTCCAGGTCGGAGGTGTACTCGCAGAGCTGCTTGGTGCAGACGGGCGTGTCGTCGCCGGGGTAGAAGACCAGCACCAGCGGGCCGCCGCCCTTGGCGTCGGAGAGCCGGTACTCCTGGCGCTGTGCGGTGTCCCCGGCGAGCAGCAGGCCGGGCAGGGCGAAGTCGGGGGCCTGGGTTCCGGCCTCGGGCGGCTTGGGCATGGACGTCCCCTCCGGGCATCAGGTAGACAGACCTGTCTGTCTTCTTTCGGCCCGATGCTAGCCCGCCCGCCCGGCGGGTGTCATGCACCCCGCCGGGCGGTCGAGTTCGCGGTCACTGCTTGTAGGTGGCCAGGAAGCGGCCGATCCGGCTGATCGCCGTCTCCAGGTCGTCGGCGCGCGGCAGGGTGACGAAGCGGAAGTGGTCCGGGCGCGGCCAGTTGAAGCCGGTGCCCTGGACGACGTGGATCTTCTCGCGGAGCAGCAGGTCCAGCACGAACCGCTCGTCGTCGACGATCTTGTGCACTTCGGGGTCCAGCCGCGCGAAGGCGTACAGCGCGCCCTTCGGTTTGACGCAGCTGACGCCCGGGATCTCGTTCAGCGCCCGGTGGGCGACGTCGCGCTGCTCGGTGAGCCGGCCGTTGGGCAGGGTGAGGTCGTTGATCGACTGGTGGCCGCCGAGCGCCGCCTGCACCGCGTACTGCGCCGGCACGTTCGGGCACAGCCGCATGCCGGCCAGCATGGTCAGGCCCTCCAGGTAGTCCGCGGCCCGCTGCTTGGGGCCGGACACCGCCAGCCAGCCGCTGCGGAAGCCGGCCACCCGGTACGCCTTGGACAGGCCGTTGAAGGTGAGGGTGAGGACGTCGTCGGCGAGCGCGGCCAGGCAGTGGTGCTCGGTGCCGTCGTAGAGGATCTTGTCGTAGATCTCGTCGGCCAGCACCATCAGGCCGTGCCGGCGGGCGAGGTCGAGGATGCCCTCCAGCAGCTCCTTCGAGTAGACGGCGCCGGTCGGGTTGTTGGGGTTGATGACGACGATCGCCCGGGTGCGGTCGGTGATCTTCGAGGCGATGTCGTCGAGGTCGGGGAACCAGTCGGCCTGCTCGTCGCAGAGGTAGTGCACCGCCCGGCCGCCGGCGAACCGCACCACCGCCGTCCACAGCGGGTAGTCCGGCATCGGGACGAGCACCTCGTCGCCGTCGTCCACCAGCGCCTGCACGGCCATCTGGATCAGCTCGGAGGCGCCGTTGCCGAGGTAGACGTCGTCGACCGTCATGCCGGTGACGCCGCGCTGCTGGTAGTACTGCACCACCGCGCGGCGGGCCGGCAGGATGCCGCGCGAGTCGCTGTAGCCGTGGGCGTTCGGCAGGTTGCGGATGATGTCCTGGAGGATCTCCGGCGGCGCCTCGAAGCCGAACGGCGCGGGGTTGCCGGTGTTCAGCCGCAGGACGCTGTGCCCGGCCTCCTCCAGGGCGTTCGCCTGGTCGACCACCGGGCCACGGATCTCGTAGCACACGTCCTTGAGCTTGCTGGACTGCCGAAACTCCACTGCGGCCTCCCGACCTCACCTCTGGTTGCTTTGTTCTACCAAGTAACCACTTGGAAAGTCCAACCTTTTGGCTATGCTGATCCCCATGCCACGCCGAAGCTACGACCAGTACTGCGCCGTCGCCCGCGCCCTGGACGCGGTGGGGGAGCGCTGGAGCCTCCTGATCGTCCGTGAACTCCTCGGCGGGCCCCGCCGCTACACCGACCTGCACGCCGACCTGCCCGGCGTCTCCACCGACATCCTCGCCGCCCGGCTCAAGCAGCTGGAGGGCGAAGGACTGGTCGAACGCCGCCGGCTGGAACGCCCCGCCAACGCCTCGGTGTACGAACTCACCGCCCGGGGCCAGGAGCTGCGCCCCGTCCTGGAGGCGCTCGCGGTCTGGGGCGGCCCCGACCTCGGCGAACCCCGGCCCACCGACGCCGTCCGCGAGCACTGGTACACCGCGGTCGGCTGACGGCCCCCGGGCCCCGGTCCTGCGGCCGGCCTGACCGCTCCGGGTGAGCGGCCGGCCGCCGCGGTGTGTCCCGCGCCCGCCCCGGCCGCCCGCCCCTACGGTGGGCGGCGGGAGGCGCACATGGCACGGGTGATCACACAGGCCTCGATGTCCCTGGACGGATTCATCGCGGACCACTCCGACCAGGTCGGGGCACTGTTCGACTGGTACTCCAACGGGGACGTGGAGGTCACCGGCGCCGACCCGGACCGGGTGTTCCGGGTCTCGGCCGCCAGCGCGGAGTACCTGCGCTCGGCCTGGTCCACCGTCCGCGCCACGGTGATCGGCCGCCGTCTGTTCGACATCACCAACGGCTGGGACGGCAGGCCGCCGGTCGGCGAGGCCGTCTTCGTGGTCACCCACCGCCCGCCGGACGAGTGGGACTTCCCCGACGCACCGTTCACCTTCGTCACCGGCGGCCCGGCCGAGGCGGTCGCCCTCGCCAAGCAGTACGCCGGGGACGGGGACGTCGCCGTCACCCCGGGCGACGTCGGCGGCCAGGCCTTCGCGGCGGGCCTGGTGGACGAGGTCCTGGTCGACCTCGTCCCGGTGGTGTTCGGCGCCGGCGTGCACTACTTCGGCGGCTACCACGGCTCACCGCTGGTGCTGGAGGACCCGGAGATCGTCCAGGGCGACCGGGTGTGCCACCTGCGCTTCCGGGTCCGCCGCGACTGACCGCCCGGGCCCGGCCGCCGCCGGCCCGGTCAGCCGCCGGTGACGCCGTCGGTGTGCTCGCGCAGCAGGTCGGCGTGGCCGTTGTGGCGGGCGTACTCGGACACCAGGTGGAAGAGGACCAGGCGCAGCGAGTACTCCTCGCCGTCCAGCACGAAGGTGTCGTCCAGCGAGGCGCCGGCCAGGACCTCGTCGGCGAGCCGGCGCTCCTCCAGCAGCCGGGCGTAGTCCTCCTCGGCCCGCGCCGGGTCCAGCTCGTCGAAGTCGGCGTCCTTGTTCGGGCTCTCGGAGTACAGCCGCGGCACCGGCAGGCCGGCGAAGCGCTCGCGGAACCACGTCCGCTCGACCTTCGCCAGGTGGCGGATCAGGCCCAGCAACGAGAGGTTCGACTCCGGCAGCGGGCGCAGCGCGAGCTGTTCGCCCGTCAGGCCCTGGCACTTGAACAGGAAGGTGTCGCGCTGCCAGGCGAGGTAGCCGGTCAGCATCTCGCGCTCGCCGGCCACGAGGGAGCCGCCGGTGCGCTTGGTGTCGGGTGCGGTCCAGGTCATGGCGCGATCATGCCGCCCGGCCGAACCGCCGCGCCAGTGCCTTTCCCGCCGTCAGCCGCCAAAGGGCGCCGTAGCCGAGCAGCGCCGGGCCGGCCCCCGCGAGCGAGCCGAACGCGACGGTGGGGACGGGCTCGTACGCGGGCTCCGGGCCCGGTCCGCCGGACCATCGCGCGATCCGCAGCGCCGTGCCCATCGCAGCCACCAGCGGCCCGCGGCCCCGGCCCCCGGGTGATGAGCGGCAGCACGGCGGCGGGATGACTCGGCGTGAACGGCATCCGCCCACGCTATTCGGGTGTGCCCGTTGTGTCCGCCCCGCGCCGAGGTGATGACGGACCGTCACCTCGGCCCCATAAGTGCGGCTGGGACATCTCCAAATGGAATCTTCTTGCCATGATGCAGAGTGATATTGCACCTACTCTGTGCAATTTCACTATTTGACGGGCCGTCTAACGACAGATCACGAAACATAACGTTTGCATTACGTCGCATACGGATCCGATGGGGCATCGGTCTGGACCAATGCTCCACCTGTCAACCAACTTCACTTTTCCACAATGAACTTGACGAACCATCGGGACGAATTGTGGAGTCGTTGAAGCCCGTACTTCTTCGCGCGTAGAACACGTGCATCCAAGTCGATCGAACGTTCTGGCAGGATTCCCGGCACTCAACCCCTCCAAGGAATGAGGTCTGGTTTTGTCCGGTCGTAGAAGAGCGGTCAACCGGCGGAAGGGCGGCCGCGTCATGCTGGTCGCCGCCGTCGTGGCCGCAACGGGGGTCTTCGTGGGCAGCGCCGCGATGGGCGGCGTCTTCACCGAGGAGCGGACGACGGCTGCGGCCGGCGTGTCCGCCGACGGGTCCGCGCCGGCCGCCGAACCCGCGCACGACAAGGCCCCGGAACCGGTGGTCTCGATACCGAGCAACGACCCGCCGCGCGGTCTGGTGTACACCGGCCTCAAAGCGGCACCCAAGGGCGACAAGTGCGTCGGCGTCCTGCGGACCGCCGAGGGCAACTGCACCCACGGGCCGGACGCGCCCCCCAAGGGCGTGGACGTCAAGAAGGACACACCGCCGGCGGTGAAGGCCGAGGAGCCCGCCGCCGCACCCGGCAGCGCCGCCCCCGCGGGCCAGGCCGCACAGGCGCCGACGGCCGGCACGGAGGCGGCCGTCGACGCCACGGCCGCCCGGACCGCCGCGGCCGCCCCGGCGCCGAGCGCGACCGCCAAGCCCGCCCGCACCGCGGCCGCCGGCCCGGCCGACCAGACCGTCCAGTGCGACGGCGACGGCAGCAGCGGCAACCGCATCCAGGTGGTGTACGCCCACGGACCCGGCAAGGACCGCTACGCGCAGTACGCCGCGTCCTTCCGCAAGTGGGCCGCCGACGCGGACACCATCTACTACGCCAGCGCCCAGGAGACCGGCGGAGTCCGGCACATCCGCTACGTCACCGCCGCGGACTGCACCCCCTCGGTGCTCAACGTCGAGCTGCCCGACTCGGCCCTCGCCGAGTTCAGTGCGATGAACAACGCCCTCGCGCAGAAGGGCTTCAACCGCAAGGACCGCAAGTACATGGTCTTCGCGGACGCCAACGTGTACTGCGGCATCGGCACCTTCAACGGCGACGAGCGTCCCGGCCAGGACAACCTGTCCAACTTCGGCCCCTCGTACGGCCGCACCGACTCCGGCTGCTGGAGCGGCTCCACCGCCGCGCACGAACTCGGCCACAACCTCGGCGCGGTGAACAACAGCGCGCCCAACACCAGCCGCGGCGCGCACTGCACCGACGAGTGGGACGTCATGTGCTACTCCGACTCGCCGTACTACCCGGCGATGCGGACGGTCTGCCCCGAGCGCGGCCACGACGAGCGCCTCGACTGCAACCACGACGACTACTACAACACCAGCCCCAAGGCCGGCAGTTACCTCGCGACCCACTGGAACATCGCGAACAACCAGTTCCTGATGACCGGAGGCGGAAGCACCAACCCCAACCCGAACCCCTCGCCGACCTCCTCGCCGACCCCGTCGCCCAAGCCGAGCCCGACCGGGCCGACCGGCACCACCGGCCCCGTGCCGACCGTCGGCAGCCTCGCCTCCGACTCCGCGGTGCTCAACTGGCCCGCCGTCAACGGCGCCGACTGGTACCAGGTCCGGCTGAACGGCGACTTCCTCGCCTGGGTGCAGCAGAACTCGGTGCGCATCTACAACCTGCGCCCCGACACCGACTACAGCGTCGCGGTGGCCTTCCGCGACCGCTCCGGCAAGGACTCCGCGCCGGGCCGCACCGTCACCTTCCACACCCCGAAGGCCGGCAGCACCACCACGCCCAGCGCCGCCTACACCCTGGTGAACGGCGCCAGCGGGCTGGCCGCCGAGATCTGGGGCGGCAAGTCGGCCGACGGCACCGTGCTGGTCGCCTCCCAGCCCAACGGGTACACCGGCCAGCGCTGGTACTTCGACGACGCCGGCAGCGGCTACTCCCGGATCCGCTCCGCGGTCTCCGGCAAGTGCCTGCAGCTCGGCGGCGCCGCCGGCGCCGGCCAGTGGGTGTACCAGCAGCCCTGCAACGGCTCCTCGGCCGCCCAGCAGTGGCGGATCGCGACCGCCGGCGGCGGCGTCACCGTCACCGCCCGGGGCAGCTCGCTCGTCCTCGGCATCTCCGGCCGCCCCTACTACGGCGCCTGGCTGATGGAACTCCAGGACCCGAACGGCTCCGGCTACCACACCTGGACGGTCCAGAAGGCGTCCTGACGCCCCGCCGAGCCACCGGGGGCCCGCCGGCCACGCGGGCGGGCCCCCACCGCACCGCCCACTGCCCAGGAGCGCACGCCCATGCCCGACCGACGTTCCGCGGCGGCCTCGGCCGTCCTCGCCGGACTCCTCGTCCTCGGCCCGGCCGCGACCGCCCACGCCCACGGCGACACCATCGCCCTCACCGTCACCGGCAGCACCGGCGGCCACCCGCAGGCCACCGCCCTGTGGGAGAACGACCGCGACCCGGTCGAGGAGCGGATCGCGGGCACCTTCTCCGCGACCGCCCCGGACGGCACCGCCCTCGGCCCCTGGCGGCTGGTGGCGGTACCCGGCCGGCCCGGTGTCCTCACCACGGCCGAGGTGCTGCCGCCCGGCCACTGGACCGTCACCGCCGAGACCGCCTTCCCCGGACTCGGCCGCTACCAGGGAACCCTGGACGTGCCGGTGACCGACCCGCCGGGCTCCGCCCCGTCGGCCGGACCGACCGCCGCCACCCAGGGCCCCACCACCGCGACCCCCTCGCCGGGCACCGTCGCCGACCCCGTCCCGGCGGGAACGGCGGCCCCGTCCGGCGGCCCCGCGCCCTCCGGCAGTCCGGCACCGGCCACCGCCGCGCCCGACGACGACCGGGACCGGCCCGCCTGGCTGCTCGCGCTCGCCGGCCTCGGCACCGCCGTGCTGGCCGGGGGCGCCGTCGCGGCCGCCGTCCACATCCTCCGGCGCTCCGCCCGTTCCTGACGGAGCGCCGTCCCCACCCTCCGTGCGCCCGCACCCGGCCCGTCCCGTCGGGCATGCCCTGACCGGCACGCCCCGACCACGCACGTCCCGACCCGGGCGCATCCGGCCCACGAGTCCGGGCCGCCGGTGACCCGCCGGCCCGGCCCGGACCTTCGGATCAAGGAGCACCATGCACAGACTCCGCGCATCCCGCGGCAAGAAGACCCTGCTGGCCGCGATCGTCGCCGCGCTCTCCGGAGCGCTGCTCCTCGGCATCGGCGTCCTCGCCCAGGCCGCCTCCACCGGCACCGTGATCGGCGGCCAGGGCGGCTACCGTACGGTCAACCAGCGCACCCAGCCCTCGCTGACCTCCCGCATCACCGGCACCTCCGCGGTCGGCGACCACGTCCCCACCGCCTGCCGCACCACCGGCGACCAGATCGAGGGCAACACCCGCTGGATCTGGTCGGGCACCTACTACATCGCCGACGCCTTCATCCGGGAGAACACCAACGGCCTGCCGGTCTGCGGCTCGACCACGACCACGAACACCGGCACCAAGACCCTCGCCATCGGCATGCAGAAGCAGGTCAGGACGCAGTGGTGCTGGGACGCCTCGGGCGTGACCATCGCCAACTACTGGGGTCGCAGCACCACCCAGGAGGAGTTCTGCCGGCTCGCCGCCCGCGGCACCTGGGTGAACTGCAACAACCAGCCCGCGACGCTGGAGGACATGGCCAACGGCCTGGCCGGCCTCGGGCTCTCCACCAGCGGCCGCAGCCTCTACCGCAGCGCCTCCTTCGCCGAGACCACCGCCGAGATCGCGGGCGGCCGCCCCTTCGCCGTCCGGATCGGCTGGACCTCCGGCGGCGGCCACATGAACGTCATCTACGGCTACGACAGCACCAGCAACATGATCGCGGTCGGCGACCCGTGGCCCTCCACCCAGACCTACACCTGGTGGAACTACAACACCTACGTCAACAACAACTCGTTCCAGTGGACCCACTCCCGCATCGGCATCCACGGCTGAGGAGACGACCGACCGTGACCACCATCCCGCAGCTCCACCGCGCGGCCGTGCTCGCCGCCACCGCCGGCCTCGCCCTGCTCGCCTCCGCCTCCCCGGCGCAGGCCGCGGACGGCCCCGACCTCGGCTCGGCCCAGCAGGTCCTGCAGTCCGGCCAGGTCCGGGACACCGTCTCCCGCTTCCTGACCGTCACCCGGCAGCAGTCCGCCGCCCCGGCCGCCCCCGCCGCCGACGGCGGCACGGTCGGCGCCCCGCGCAGCGCGGCCGCCCCGGCCGGACCGCCCGCCTTCGACCTGAAGAACCCGGTGGCGCTCTACGAGCTCGCCCCCGACTTCGTCTCCGGCAAGGCCCGGCCCACCGCCGACACCGCGCTGCGCCTCTCCTACCTCGCCTCGCGGGTCGCCGCCGCCGACGGCCACCGCGCCGCCGTGCTGCTCGCCCCGCAGGACCGGAAGGGCAGCGGCTGGCAGCTGGCCGGCATCCGGGACGGCGACGCCGAGGTCTCCCTCGCCGAACAGGGCACCGCGCAGGCCCGCACCTTCACCGAGCCGCAGCTGCACGCCTGGTACCGGCTCACCGACAAGGGCCAGGTCGAGGCGCTCAACCAGGAGGCGACCAGCGGCCTCGGCGGCAAGCACAGCGTGACCCTCGCCGCCTACCAGAAGCTGGTCAGCGCCCGCTACGGCGACAAGCTGCCCGGCTCCGCCTACGACCGCAAGGGCCTGGCCGGCGGCTACCCCGGCCTCGACGGCGCCGCCGCGCCCGCGGCCGGCACCCCGGACGCGGCCGACGCCGCCCCGGTCGCGGCGGCCGCACCCGCCGCGGCGCCCGCCGACCGCACCGCGTGGTGGGCCGCCGCGACCGCCGGGGCGCTCGCCCTCGGCGGCTCCGCGACCGCCCTGCTCCGCCGCCGCCGTTCCGCCGGCGCCGCCTGAGCGGGCCCCGACCCGCCGGCGCCGCGGCCCTCCGGTCCTGTCCGGAGACCACGGCGCCGGCGACCCGCGCACCGGCCCGGTTGCGGTGCGAAGCCCACCCCCCGGACCGATCCTGGGAGAGCCACGCGGCCGCCCGACCGGGGTGCGGCCGCCGGAACGGGTCCGCCCAGGGAGTGCATCGATGACCATCGCCGGAGACTGGTACAACGAGTTCGGCTCGCACATGCGGCTCACCGACGACACGTCGGGCGGCCTCACCGGGACGTACGTGTCGGGCGCGGGCCACGTGGCCGGCCCGTACGAGCTCACCGGCCGCCACGACGCGCCGGCCGGGCCCGGCCGGGGCACCGCGGTCGGCTGGACGGTCGCCTGGCGCAACGAGCAGGGCGACGCCGGCTCGGTCACCAGCTGGAGCGGGCAGTACCTGGCGGGCGACGAGACCATCCTCGCCACCTGGCTGCTCACCCGCTCGGCCTCCGCCGCGGACGTCTGGGAGTCGACCGTGGTCGGCCAGGACGTCTTCACCCGGCAGGCCCCCGCCCCCGAGGACGTCGAACGCCACCTCCGCGGCCGCCGCCCCGCCTCCCACCCCAGCTGACCGCGCCACCAGGGGCGCCCCGGCTCCGGGGCGCCCCTTCGTACCGGCCGGTAGCCGGTGCGCGTACGATCGTCGGGCCATGGAGAACACAGCCACCTTCACCAGCTACGTCGCCGTCGGGGACTCCTTCACCGAGGGCATGTGCGACGACCTGCTGCCCGACGGCCACTACCGCGGCTGGGCCGACCGCGTCGCCACCGCCCTGGCCGCCGAGCAGGACGGCGGCTTCCGCTACGCCAACCTCGCCGTCCGCGGCAAGCTGATCGGCCAGATCTGCGACGAGCAGGTCGGCCCGGCCGCCGCGATGGGCACCGACCTGGTCACCCTCGCCGGCGGGCTCAACGACGTGCTGCGGCCCGGCTGCGACATCGCCCACGTCAGGGAGCGGTTCGGCGTCGCCGCCCGCACCCTGCTCGCCGGCGGCGCCACCGTGGTCATGTTCACCAGCACCGACCCCAGCCGCCGGATGCCCGGCGGCACCCGCCTGCTGCCGGCCGTCCTGGAGCTCAAGGCCTTCGTCGAGGGCATCGCCCGCGACTCCGGCGGCAGGGCGGTCGTGGTCGACCTCTTCAGCGCCCCCTGCTTCGACGACCCGCGGATGTGGGCCGAGGACCGCCTCCACCTCTCCGCCGAGGGCCACCGCCGGGTCGCCGTCGCCGTCCTCGAGGCGCTCGGCCGCCCCGCCGCCCAGGACTGGCGCATCCCGCTGCCGCCCCCCGCCCCGCAGAGCCGCACCGCGAAGCTCGGCGCCGACCTGCGCTGGCTGCGCAGCCACCTCGGCCCGTGGATCGGCCGCCGCCTCACCGGCCGCTCCTCCGGCGACGGCCGCCCGCCCAAGCGCGCCGAGCTGCTCCCGTACGAGGGCTGAACCCCCGCCTCCGCACGCACGTCCCCGGGTACCGCACCGAGCACAGGAGAACGACCATGGCCGAGCCGCTGATCGCCGCCGTCGCGGGCCGGGTGCCCGCCGTCGACCCCTCGGCGTTCGTCGCCCCCAACGCGGTCGTCGTCGGCGCGGTCACCGTCGCCGCCCGCGCGGGCATCTGGTACGGCGCGGTGCTGCGCGGCGACGCCGAGACGATCGCCGTCGGCGCCGACACCAACATCCAGGACAACTGCACCCTGCACGCCGACCCCGGCTTCCCGCTGGTGCTCGGCGAGCGGATCTCGGTCGGCCACAACGCGGTGCTGCACGGCTGCACGGTCGAGGACGACGTGCTGGTCGGCATGGGCGCCACGGTGCTCAACGGGGCCCGGATCGGCTCGGGCTCGCTGATCGCCGCCGGTGCGGTGGTCACCCAGGGCACCGAGGTGCCGCCCGGCTCCCTGGTCGCCGGCGTCCCGGCCAAGGTCCGCCGCCCGCTCACCGACGAGGAGCGGGCCGGGATCCGCACCAACGCCGAGGGCTACCTGCTGCTCGCCGAGGCCCACCGCGGCGTCGGCGCCCCGGGGGTCCGGCCGCTCTGAGCCGCCCTCCGACGTGCTGAGCGGCCCGCCAGGACGCAAGCTTGTGATCACCCACAACCAGCGGCGGTGCCGGGACGGGCGGAGCCCGGCGGAGCGGAGGAGCCGTGTTCCAACTGCTGTGGATCCTGCTGATCGGATTCGTCCTCGGCGTCCTGGCCAAGCTGATCCTGCGCGGCCCGCAGGCGATCCCGTGGTGGCTGACCATGCTGCTCGGCGCGGCCGGCGCACTGCTCGGCAACGGCGTCGCCGGCTGGCTCGGCGTCGCGCACACCGGCGGCATCGACTGGACCCGCCACCTGCTGCAGATCGGCTTCGCGGTCGCCCTGGTCGCGGTCGTCGCCCCGATGTGGGAACGCCGGAAGGCCCGCTAGGGCTTGTCCGACAAGCCCTAGGAGCCCCGGGTGGTCGGTCCAAGGGGGCGGGTGCCCCCACGCGCCCCTGGACCGACCGTCCGAGCGCTCTCTTCGGCCTGCCCGTCCGTCCGGGCCGGGTCAGCCGGTGGTGGTGACGGTGACGGTGGTGAAGCCGAGCGAGCGGAGCAGTCCCTGGAGCATGGCGGTGGTGTTGGTCTCGGCGGTGGCGGTCAGCGCGGTGTCGCGGGCGGCGGTCTGGATCTTCTCGGTCGCCAGGACCTCCAGCCGCTGCTGGTCGCCGGGGTTCCCGGAGAAGAAGTCGCCGATCCGGTCGAACAGCCCGCGCTGCTGCGAGAACACGTAGGAGCGGCGGACGTCCAGGGCGGCGTCGGCCAGCTTCGCGTGCGGCAGGGCGATGGCGGCCGTCCGGCGGTCCGCGGAGACGGTCACCGCGCCCTGCGGCAGCGCCCCGAGGTCGACGTAGGCGCCGACGCTGCCGGTGGCGACGTACAGGGTGCGCTTGCCGAGCAGCTGCGAGGGCAGGAACTTGGCGTCCTGGTCGAGGTCGACGATGACCTGGAAGTTGCCGGTGGCCGCGGTGTAGCGGCTCATGTCCTGGATGGACTTGAGGACGGCGGGCCCGCTGCGGTCGACCTCCCGTTCGGCGAACGGGTTCGGCAGGCCGGGCAGCAGGTCGAGCCTGGCCGCCGCCAGCAGCAGGACGAGGACGGCGGCCAGCGCGACCGGCAGCCCGAAGTACCAGGGCAGCCGGCCGCGTCCGCCGCCGCCCCGGGCGGGCCGCCCGCCCGGGGGTCTGCCGTCTGCCTCGGACTCGTCGTCGTGCTCGGGCGTGCGCTCTGGTGCGGACCGGCGGGCCATCGCGGAACCTCCCTGGGGCGTCGGCGGCGGGCTCGGGTGTCCGGCCCGGCCCGCGGATCCTTCCCCCGATCCGGAGTTCGATTCAGACGGCCCAGGGCGGGTTGACGACCGAGCCGTCGGGGAGGGTCGCCCGCAGTCCGGCCGTGGTGGTGACCCAGGCGGCGGCGGGCCCCGGCCCGGGGTTGTCCACCTTCAGCCGGCTGCCGGCCGGGACGACGACGGTGTCGCCCGGCGCGAGGACGGTGGCCTCGCCGTCGAGGGTCACGGTCGGCGCGCCGTCGAGCAGGTGCAGCACCTCCTCGCTGCTGACGGTGTGCTCCACGCCGGTGGTGCCGCCGGGGACGTCGAGCCGCCAGCTGCGGAGCAGGTCGGCGCCGGTGGTGGCGGAGGCGTACGAGGTGAAACGGGCACCGTGCAGGTCGAACACGGTGGCGTGGTCGGGACGGACGACTGGCACAGCTGTCTCCTTGGTGCGCAGAAAGGCAGTTAGCTTGACTATATAGTCAATCAGGTTGACTATATAGTCAAGTGGCTGGACTTCTTTGGAGGCCGACGTGCCCTCGGTACCGACGAACCGTCAAGCACCTAGACTGACCGCCATGGACGAGCCCGCCGCCCGCGCCCTGCCGCCCCTGGTCCTCGGCCTGGCCGCCGACCTGGTCCGCAGCATCGACGACGGCGTCCGGGCCCGCGGCTTCGACGACCTGCGGCCCGCGCACGGCTTCGCCTTCGTCCGGCTCGCCCCCGACGGCGCCACCGTGGGCGAACTCGCCGAGCACCTCGGCGTGACCAAGCAGGCGGCCAGCCAGATGGTCGAGGAACTCGTCCGCAAGGGGTACGTCGAACGGCACCCGCACCCCGCCGACGCCCGTGCCCGGCTGGTCGTCCTCACCGGGCGCGGCTGGGCCTGCACCCGCGCCGCCGACGAGGCCGCCGCCGACGCCGTCCGCCCCTGGCGGGAGACGCTCGGCGAGCAGCGCCTGCACCGGCTCACCGCCGACCTCGCCGCCCTCGGCCCCAGCGGGCGCATCCGGCCGGTGTGGTGACGGCGGCCGGGGGGCGCGGCGGCGCGCCCCCCCCGGCCGTCAGGCCACGCGGATGGGGCCCCGGCTGACGCGGGGGGCCTCCTGGAGGGCGGCCACCGGGGAGACCGAGACGCGCCACAGGCGGGCCGCCGACCAGAGCGAGGCGACCAGCAGCAGTCCGTTCCGGGCGACGATCACCAGGGTCGGCTGCCAGCCGCCCTTGATCATCGCGTCGAAGAAGAGCGGGTAGTCGACGGTGGTGACCCCGACGGCGAGCAGGATGACCACCGCCACCGGCCGCTGCGAGGACCCCCGCACCGTCAGGCAGACCGCGGCCAGCCCGATCAGCCAGATCAGGTACTGCGGGCTGATCACCCGGCTGGTCACGGTGAACAGCAGCACCGCGGTCAGCGCCGCGTCGTACGGCAGCGCCGGGTTCCACCGCCTGGCCCGGAAGCGCCACAGCAGCAGCCAGCCGAAGGCCAGCGCCGTCAGCACCAGCGACACCCGGGCCACCAGGTCGACGTGCGGGCCGAGGAACTCCAGCGAGCCGTAGTGCATCTCCACCTCGCCTGGCCAGCCCAGCTCCCGGGCCACGTGCAGCACGCTGCCGCCGAGCGACTCGATCTCCACGCCCCGGCCGCGCTGCGCGGTCAGGAAGTCCATCGCGCCGTCGAACAGGGTGGCCATCACCAGCAGCAGCGCCGCCGCCGACAGGCACATCCCCGTCCACGCCTGCCGGGTCCCCTTGCCGGGCGGCGCACCCAGCACCACCAGGGCCGGCCACACCTTGACCATCGCGCCGATCCCGGCGAGCGCCCCGCCCGCCCGCGGCCGGCTCGGCATCAGCAGCAGGGCGGCCATCGCCAGTGCCGTCACCGGCAGGTCGTAGCGGCCGTACGGCAGGCCGAGCAGCAGCGGCAGGGAGAGCGCCCACATCCAGGCCCCCGCCGTCGACCGCCCCCGGTGCACCCCGCCGTTGCGGCGCAGCGAGACCCGGACCAGCGCGGCCTGGGTGACCGCGTCGGTGAGCAGCATCAGCAGCGCGAAGGCCTGCAGGTAGGTGAGGAAGGGCAGCAGTCCGGGGGCCAGCATGGCGAGCGCCGCGCCGGGCGGGTACTGCCAGGTCACGTCGCCGACCGGGAAGTGGCCGTCGCTGAGGACCAGGAACCAGTGGTAGTAGGTGCGGTGCACCTCGATCGCCTGCTCGGCCTTGCCGGAGCGGAGCATGCCGATCATGACGAGACGGGAGGCGGTCCAGTACCCGGCCAGGGCGAGCGCCTCGCGGGGCCAGGTCGCGGGCCGCGTCCAGCGGAACGGCCCGCCCAGGGGCATTCCCCACTGGGTGACCGGGGTCGGGGCCTGAGCCACCATCGCCTCCACGGAGAAAGCTTCGCGTGCCTGTGATCTATCTCATACCAGACAAATCGAGTCGGGTAATCACGGTGAAACCGTGTGTCACCGACCGTCAGCACAACGCGCCACGCCGCCCCCAGGACACGGCCCGACCCGATCCGGCAGGCCGTACCTGCCAGAATGCAGGGCGTACCAGGAGGAACCCCGGGAGAAGGTGGCAGGCCCCGTGACCATGCCGGTCGAACGCAAGATCGCCGAAGAGCTGGGCGTCCGCGAAGGGCAGGTGAAGGCGGCCGTCGACCTGCTCGACGGCGGCGCGACCGTTCCCTTCGTCGCCCGCTACCGCAAGGAGGCCACCGGCGCGCTCGACGACGCCCAGCTGCGCACCCTCGAGGAACGGCTGCGCTACCTGCGCGAACTGGAGGAGCGGCGCACCGCCGTCCTGGAGTCCGTCGAGGCCCAGGGCAAGCTGGACGACGCGCTGCGCGCCCAGATCCTCGCCGCCGACTCCAAGGCCCGCCTGGAGGACATCTACCTGCCCTTCAAGCCCAAGCGGCGCACCAAGGCCCAGATCGCCCGCGAGGCCGGCCTGGAGCCGCTCGCCGACACCCTGCTCGCCGACCCCTCGCAGGACCCGGCCGCGGTCGCCGCCGGGTACCTGGGCGAGGCCGTCGCCGACACCGCGGCCGCCCTGGACGGCGCCCGCGCGATCCTGGTCGAGCGCTTCGGCGAGGACGCCGACCTGGTCGGCTCGCTCCGCGAGCGGATGTGGACCAGGGGCCGCCTGGTCGCCGCCGTCCGCGAGGGCAAGGAGCAGGACGGCGCCAAGTTCGCCGACTACTTCGACTTCGCCGAGCCGTTCACCAAGCTGCCCTCGCACCGCATCCTCGCCATGCTGCGCGGCGAGAAGGAGGAGGTCCTCGACCTCGACCTCTCCCCGTACGACGGCGAGGACGGCGACCTGCCCGGCGAGAACGACTACGAGCAACGGATCGCCGCCCGCTTCGCCATCGCCGACCGCGGCCGCCCCGCCGACAAGTGGCTCACCGACACCGTCCGCTGGGCCTGGCGCACCCGCATCCTCGTCCGGCTCGGCATCGACCTGCGCACCCGGCTGCGCCAGGAGGCCGAGGACGAGGCCGTCCGGGTCTTCGCCGCCAACCTGCGCGACCTGCTGCTCGCCGCCCCCGCCGGCACCCGCGCCACCATGGGCCTCGACCCGGGCTTCCGCACCGGCGTCAAGGTCGCCGTCGTCGACGCCACCGGCAAGGTCGTCGCCCACGACACGATCCACCCCCACCAGCCCGCCAACAAGTGGGACGCCGCGCTCGCCACCCTCGCCGCCCTCGCGAAGAAGCACGCAGTCGACCTGGTCGCGATCGGCAACGGCACCGCCTCGCGGGAGACCGACAAGCTCGCCGAGGACCTGATCAAGCGCCACCCCGACCTCGGCCTGACCAAGGTCATGGTCTCCGAGGCCGGCGCCTCCGTGTACTCCGCCTCGGCCTTCGCCTCGCAGGAACTGCCGGGCCTGGACGTCTCCATCCGCGGCGCCGTCTCCATCGCCCGCCGGCTCCAGGACCCGCTCGCCGAGCTCGTCAAGATCGACCCCAAGTCGATCGGCGTCGGCCAGTACCAGCACGACCTCAGCGAGGTGAAGCTCTCCCGCTCGCTGGACGCCGTCGTCGAGGACTGCGTCAACGCCGTCGGCGTCGACGTCAACACCGCCTCCGCGCCGCTGCTCACCCGGGTCTCCGGCGTCACCGGCACCCTCGCCGACAACATCGTCGCCCACCGCGACGCCAACGGCCCCTTCCGCACCCGGCGCGCCCTCAAGGACGTCGCCCGGCTCGGCCCCAAGGCCTTCGAGCAGTGCGCCGGCTTCCTGCGGATCCCCGGCGGAGACGACCCGCTGGACGCCTCCGCCGTGCACCCCGAGGCCTACCCCGTCGTCCGCCGCATCCTCGCCGCCACCGGCGGCGACCTGCCCGCACTGATCGGCAACGGCTCGGTGCTGCGCTCGCTGCGCCCGGCGGACTTCGCCGACGACACCTTCGGCGTCCCGACCGTCACCGACATCCTCCGCGAGCTCGACAAGCCCGGCCGCGACCCCCGCCCCGCCTTCAAGACCGCGACCTTCAAGGAGGGCGTCGACAAGATCGGGGACCTCGAGGTCGGCATGGTGTTGGAGGGCGTCGTCACCAACGTCGCCGCCTTCGGCGCCTTCGTGGACGTCGGCGTCCACCAGGACGGCCTGGTACACGTCTCCGCGCTGTCCAAGACCTTCGTCAAGGACCCGCGGGACGTCGTCAAGCCCGGCGACATCGTCCGCGTCAAGGTCACCTCGGTCGACGTGCCGCGCAAGCGCATCGGCCTGACGCTGCGCCTCGACGACGACACCGCACCCCGCTCCGGCGGGGTCGACCGGGCCGAGCGCGGCGACCGGCGCGGCGGCGGCGACCGCGGGGGCTCCCGCCCGCCCCGCCAGGACCGCCGCGGCGGCGGCCGCGAGCAGGCGCCGGTGGTCAATTCCGCGATGGCCGACGCCCTCCGACGGGCGGGCCTGACCCGCTAGGGCTTGTCCGACGATTCCCGCCGCGTGCCGATGCGACGCGAATCGTCGGACAAGCCCTAGGGCCGCCTTCGAAGGGCGCTCGGGTGGATCACCACCGGGGCGCCCTTCGAAGTCGGGCCACAGGTGTCCGGGGCACATGCGGGCACCCCTGTCGGGGGCGCGTGCGGCCGCCCGCTATCCTCCCCAGGTCATCCATGATCGCCGGGGAGGAAACCCATGGGCCGCCGCCGCGCCCTGCTCACCGCTCTTGCCGTCGCAGCCGCCGTCACCACGGGCTGCGCATCGAAGGCCGAACCGTCCGCCGCGCCCGTCGCGGTGGCTCCGGCCGCCGCCACGCCGGGCTCCGCCACCCCGGCCTCCGCCGCCCCGGCCGACGCCGAGATCCCCGACGGCTACGACGGGACCCGCGACGCCGCCGCCGACATCAAGGCCGCGCTCGCCCTCTCCGCGACCGACCACCGCCAGGTGCTGCTCGACTTCGGCGCTGACTGGTGCCCGGACTGCCACGTCCTCGACAAGCTGTTCCGCGCCGGCCAGGTCGCACCGCTGCTCCACAGCGACTACCGGGTGGTCGCCGTCGACGTCGGCCAGTTCGACCACAACCTCGACCTCGCCGCCCGCTACGTCGACCTGCAGCGGAGCGGCATCCCCGCCCTGGTCGTGCTCGCCCCGGACGGCACCGTCCGCACCGCCACCAACGACGGCTCCTTCTCCAACGCCCGCTCGATGGACGCCGCCGGGGTCGCCGCCTTCCTCAAGCGCTGGTCCGCGAAGTGACGCTCCGCGCCCGGTCCGCCGCCGTCCTCGGCGCGGCGCTGCTGCTGCCGCTCGGCTGCGCCGGGCCGGACCGGACGGAGGCCGCGCCGTCGGGCCGCTACACCGGCGGCGGCGTCACGGTCGAACTCCGGCTGGACGCCGCCGGCGCGTCGCCCCGGCTCCTGCGGGCCACCTTCACCCCGCAAGAACCGGGCTTCCACCTCTACAGCGTCGACCTGCCCGACGGGGGAGTCTCCGGGCTCGGCATCCCCACCAGGCTCGGGCTCGACGGCTCGCTCGCCGCAGCCGGCGCGCCGAGGGCCGACCGGCCGCTGCTGACCGTCAGCCCGTCCGGCCTAGGCGTCGCCCTGCCGGTCTACCCGGACGGGCCGGTGACCCTCACCGTGCCGGTCCGCGGCACCGGCACGGGCCCGGCCGGAGCCGTGATCAGCTACGGCGCCTGCAGTGCGCAGCGCTGCCTCGTTCCCGTCGTGCGGCAGGTCGTCCCGCTCGACCCGTCCTGAGGCCGGGGTGCGGCCCGGAGCGCCTGGGCGGCCCGGGCCGGGGTGCGGCCGGGAGCGCGGGTGCGGCCCCGGACAGGTGCCGTCAGCCGCGGGCCGCGCGGGACTCCACCGCGAGGGCCACCAGTTCGCCCCACCAGGCCTCCCGGCCGCGCACCAGCAGGCGCTGGGCCTCCTCGGCGGACATCGCCCGTACCTCGACGACCTGTTCGCCGTCGTCGGGGTTGGTCGGCGGGGAGTCCACCACCACCTCGGCCCAGCCCCACAGCCAGGCCTTCTCGGGATGGGGCTGCCACGGCCGGTACGGCTCCGGGGCGTCGGTGACGGCGTGGTGGTGGCCGATCCAGACCGGCGGGGAGAGCAGCCGCGCCCCCGCCTCCTCGCGCAACTCCCGCTCCAGGCAGGATTCCACCGTCTCGGCCGCCTCACGGGTGCCGCCCGGCAGGAACCAGTGCCCGCGGGCGTCCCTGCAGAGCACCACCCCGCCTTCGGTGAAGCCCACCAGATGGATGTTGGTGATCAGTTCGTCCGGCGGGAGCTCCGTCGAGAACTGCGCGTCGATACCGCCCCACGCCCACCGCTGCGGGGCGTGCAGGTGCGGGAACCGGGCCGCCAGGGCCGCGAGTTCCCCTGCTCTGTCCGTGGTGTCCGTCATTGATCGATCCTAGTCCGCCGACCGCCCCGCCGATGCGCGTTCGGGTACGCGTCTACCGGAAGGGTGAGCCGTCGTGCAAGGACCGTGCGCGGGCGCACGGGCCCGGACGTGCGAAGGCCCGCCGTTCGCCCGCGCCGAGGCGGCGGGGGCGCACGGCGGGCCGGAGCGGGGCCCGGCGGGCCTTACTCGACGATGCCGGACTTGGCGATGGTGATCTTGGCCGAGGTGCGGCCGCTCTGGGAGCCCTTGGACTCCACGAGCTTGACGATGTCCATGCCCTCGACGACCTCGCCGAAGACGACGTGCTTGCCGTCCAGCCAGGCGGTCGGGATCGTGGTGATGAAGAACTGCGAGCCGTTGGTGTTGCGGCCGGCGTTCGCCATCGACAGCAGACCCGCACGGGTGTGCTTGATCTCGAAGTTCTCGTCCTCGAACTTCGCGCCGTAGATGCTCTTGCCACCGGTGCCGTTGTGGTTGGTGAAGTCACCACCCTGCAGCATGAACTCGGGGATGACGCGGTGGAAGCCGGAGCCCTCGTAACCGAAGCCGTTCTGGCCGGTCGCGAGTTCGCGGAAGTTGCGGGCGGTCTTGGGCACGACATCGTCGTACAGCTTGAAGACGATGCGCCCGGCGGGGGCGTCGTCGATCGTGATGTCGAAGAAAACGTTCGAAGCCATGGGGGAATCATGGCACGGTCCGGGCCCGGAGGCCGACATCACCCGGCAGTGCGGCCCGCATCCGCAGGTCGGCGGCCGGCTCCGGACCGTGCCCGGGCGGTCACCAGGCGGCCTCCCGGTAGTCCTTGAGGAACACGCCCGACACCGGCGCGCCGGACTCGCCGCGGACGATCGGGTCGTAGATCCGGGCGGCGCCGTCGACGATGTCCAGCGGGGTGCGGAAGCCCGCGGCCGCCTTGCGGGCCTTGACCGGCGCGGGCGTCTCGTCGGTGATCCAGCCGGTGTCGACGGCGCACAGGTGGACGCCCTGCTTGGCGAGTTCCGCGGCACTGGTGCGGGTCAGCATGTTGAGCGCGGCCTTGGCCATGTTGGTGTGCGGATGGTCGGGCGTCTTGTTGCGGACGGCGAACCGGCCCTCCACGGCGGTGACGTTGACGATGTAGCGGTTGCGGTGCGGCGAGGCGAGCAGCAGCGGCAGCAGCCGGTCGCAGAGCAGCGCCGGGGCGACCGCGTTGACCAGCTGGACCTCCAGCAGCTCCGCCGGGTCGAGCGAACCGAGCTTCGCCGACCAGGAGTTGTGCTCCGAGGTGTCCGGCAGCAGCCCGGCCTCGTCGGCCCGCTGCGCCGGGATCGCCGGGAGCGGGCCCGGGCGGGCGGGTTCGCCGGCGGACTCCAGCTCGGCGGTGGGCCAGGCCGGGGCGAGCGCGGGCATCGGGCTGAAGCCCGGGGCGTGCAGCACGCGGGCGCCCTCCGGCAGCGCGGCCCGCTCTCCCGCGGTGAGCAGCGCGTACGCCTCCGGGGGCCGCCGTATGGTCTGCGCGGCGTTGTTGACCAGGATGTCCAGCGGCCGGCCCTCGGCGTGGAGCTGCTCGCAGAGGCCGAGGACCTGGCGGGGGTCGCGCAGGTCGATGCCGACCACCCGCAGCCGGTCGAACCAGTCGGCGCTGTCGGCAACGGCGCGGAAGCGGCGCAGGGTGTCGCCGGGGAAGCGGCTGGTGACGGTGAGGTCGGCGCCGTCGCGGAGCATCATCAGGGCGAGTTGGAAGCCGATCTTCACCCGGCCGCCGGTGAGCAGGACGCGGCGCCCGCGCAGGTCGGTGCTCAGGGCGCGGCGGGCGGTGTTGTCGGCGGCGCAGCCCGGGCAGAGCCGGTGGTAGAACGCATCCATTTGTCGATACGAAGACTTGCACACGTAGCAGTGGTGGGAGCGGGCCAGGTCGCCGATCGGCCCGGTGCGCTCCGGCAGGGCCAGCGGGGCGTCCTCGCGGCGGTCGGGGGCGCCGGTGGCGGTGCGGGCGACCAGCGCGCCGTCGGAGAGCCGGGCGGCGTCCAGGGCGTGCTGGCGGCGCCGGCGGCGGCCCTCGCGGATCATCTCGCTGGCGGTCTTCTCGGCCCGGACCCGGACGGGGTGGTCCGCGGGGAGCCGGCGCAGCCGCGCCACGGTGTGCTCCCAGACCGCGAGATCATCCTCGGAAAGCTCGGTGGTCAGCGTTGGCACGGCCCCTCCGTTCGGGCTAGGTCGGCGGCCCGGCGGCGGTCGCGGGGCTCGCTGGAACACCGCCCGGGCCGCCGGCACTCCGGCCGCCCCGGCGGTGCTCGGAGCCTAGCGAGCACCTCTGTCAGCCCGGAATCGAATAACCGGCGGCAAAGGCCCGCGCACGGGCGGCCGGGCCCGGCGCCCCGCGCTCCGTCACCAGGTGGGCGCGGGAACGGTCATGATGCCGAGCGTGCCGCCGGCCGGGAAGAGCCCGGCCCGGACGACGGTGAGGAACAGCGGGCCGAGCAGGCCGAGCAGCCGCTCGGTGCGCTCGGCGCCGAGGGCCTCCCACGGGGCGGCGGCGAGGTCGTCGGTGAGCCGTTCCACCTCGTTGCGGCCGGCCCGCCCCGCCTCCGTGGCACGGCCCCCGGCGTCCACCCAGCCGCGGGCGGCCAGCCGTTCGGCGGCGGCCGCCCACTCCTCGCCCGTCCAGCCGCGGCCGGCGAAGTCCGGCACGGCGACCGCCCCGGTGGCGGCGAGCGAGACCAGGGACTCGCACGGGTCCAGGCCCGCCGCCTGCAGGGCCGTGAGGTGGCCGTCGCCGCGGTGCTCGCGGAGCACGGTGGCGGCGTGCCAGATCGCCAGGTGCGGCTCCTCGGGCCAGCGGAGTGCGGCGTTGGCGGCGGCCAGCGGGCGGCCCGCCGTGACGGCGGACTCGGCGGCGGCGCGGGCGAGTTCGGCGGCCTCGCCGAGGTCGGGCAGGCCCGCGCCGTCGAGCAGGCCGCGGTAGAAGGCGTCCACCCCGCGCAGCCGGGCGGCGAGCACCTCCTCGGGCGCGGCCACCGACCAGGCTGCGGGCACGTGCTCGGCCACCGCGGCGGGGCTGAAGCTGTAGCAGACCGCGGTGGCGAGTTCGGCGCTGGCGGCACCGAACGGGGCCGTCCGCCAGGCGAAGTAGCTGGGCCAGCGGGTGGCGGTGTCGTACCCGAGCGCCGCGGCCTCGGCGAACGCCTCGGGGGCGTAGTAGAGGACGGCGTGCAGCGGTTCGAGGTGGTGCCAGGCACGGCGCGGAAGGGCGCGGTCGAGCGGCATGCGCGAGGGTCTCCCTGGGTCGTGGTGCGGCCGGTGATCGAAAAGCGCAGCCCATGATGCACCAGGGATGTGAGGTGGCGTCAGGTGTCGGACGGCCGTGAACGCCGGCGGCCCCGGCGGGCCGTGGAGGCTCCGCCGGGGCCGCCGGGCCCGGGAGGGGGAGTGGGGAGGGCCGGACTCAGCCCCGGTACTGCGCGAAGATCTTGGAGAACTCGTAGGGGCTCTGGCTGATGTTGGTGCACTTGTAGAGCGCGCCGGTGCACGCGTTGGCGTCGCGGCCCGTCTCCCAGAAGGACAGCATGCCGAGGTGGTGCTGCTGGGCGAAGGCCACCAACTGCCGCGCGTCGTCCTGGTTGTAGATGCCGTGGTCGTCGTTCTCGCCGAGCATCGGGGTGACGCCGGTCATCGCCCACAGCTGGGCGTCCGTCTTGGCCGGGTACAGGCCGGCGAGCTGGTCGCGGGTGGACTGGGCGGCCTGCACGGCGTCGGTGCCGTAGTCGGTGGCGGGCCGGTTGTAGTCCATCGCCATGACGTTCACCAGGTCGACGGCCACCCCGGCGTCGCGGGCCGCGCGGACCACGGAGACGCCCTCGGCGGTGAGGCCCTCGGGCAGCACCGGCAGGGTGAAGGAGATCTTCAGGCCCGGGTGCGCCTGCTGCAGCTTGGCGAGGGCGGCGCCGCGGCGGGCGTTGGCGGCGGTGTCGGGCACGGCCGCACCCTCGATGTCGAAGTCGACGTAGGTGAGGCCGTAGGCCTTGACCACGGCGTCGTACTCGGCGAAGAGCGAGTCCACCGTCGAGCATGCCTGGGCGAGTTCGGTGCCGGAGGCGCCGCCGAAGGAGACCTTGACGTCGCCGCCGGCCGCGCGGATCGCGTCGATCTGGTCCTTGCCCCAGCCGGTGCGCGGGTCGTAGGCGTTGAACCAGCTGGCCTTGCAGCCGACCGAGGTCACGAAGGCGAGGGTGAAGGACTTCAGGTTTCCGGCGCTCGCCATCGCGGTCAGCGACGGGGTCGGCCAGGCGCCCATGTCGACGTACGGGGCGACCGGGAGGGCCACCGCGGGGCCGGTCGGCGTCGAGGTCGGGGTGGACGTCGGGGTGGCCGTCGGCGTCGGGGTGGGCGTGGCCGTCGGGGTGGGCGTGGCGGTGGGCGTCGGCGTGGTGGTGCCGGTCGGCGTCGGGGACGGGGTGCCGCCGGGGCCGGAGAGGACGACGTCGTCGGCGAGGTAGGCGCCCTGGCCGTACCAGCCGTGCAGGTAGACCGTGACGCTGGTGGTGGCGGCGCCGGTGGTGAACGAGGTGCTCAGCTGCTGCCAGCTGCTGCCGCTGGGCGTCCAGGTGGCCGGGTCGGTGACGCCGTTGCCGGTGGCTCCGAGGTAGACGTACTGGCCCTGCACCCAGGCGGAGAGGCTGTAGGTGGTGTGGGGCTGCACGGAGACCGTCTGGGTGCACTGGGCGGTGTCGCCGTTGGAGGCCGCCCCGCGCAGCGCGTAGGTGCCGCTGTGCGCACCGGTGTTGACCACCGAGCCGGTACCGGCGGAGCAGGTCCAGGGGCTCGCCGAACCGCTCTCCAGGCCGGGGTTGGCGAGCAGGTTGGCGGCGGCAGCGTCGGCGCCGGAGGCGAGGACGGTCAGGCCGCCGGCGGCGAGGGCGGCCGCGCAGGCGGCGGCGGCGATGCGGCTCGTGCGGCGGGCGGCGTGGCGGTGGAGCGCGCGTGGCATGGGGGAGGGCCTTTCGGGACGTGGCCCGCCGCCCGCGCGGATCGTGGGGGAGCGCGGGGCGGGGGCCGGGGGTCGAGGGGCGGCGCCGCTCACAAAATGGACTAGACCATCTGGGTGCGTCAACCCTCCCGGCGGCACCCGGGCAAGGCTTACGGCACGCTTAAGGTCCGCCGGAGCCGTGGTGGCTGACGGGCCGTCGGGTGCCGGCTTGACCTCGAGTGCACTCCAACCGGCAGGCTTGCACCGCGACCGGATCACCACCGAACCACCACCGCAGGAGGAACAGATGCGTACCACCGTGCTCGGCACCGGCGGCCCCGAGGTCGGCGTGGTCGGCCTGGGCTGCATGGGCATGACCTGGGCCTACGACCCCAACGGCCGCGACGACGAGACCTCCGTCGAGGTCGTCCGCCGCGCGCTGGACCTCGGGGTCACCCTGATCGACACCGCCGACATCTACGGCCCGTACGACAACGAGGAACTGGTCGGCCGCGCACTCGCCGGCCCGTACCGGGAGCGCGCCGTGCTGGCCACCAAGGTCGGCCTGGTGCCCGGCACCGGCGGCGCGCGGGTCGGCAACGACGGACGCCCCGAGCACGTGCGGAAGGCGATCGACGACAGCCTCCGCCGGCTCGGCACCGACCACGTCGACCTCTACCAGCTGCACCGGGTCGACCCGCAGGTGCCGATCGAGGAGACCTGGGGCGCGCTCGCCGAGGCCGTCACGGCCGGCAAGGCGCGGCAGATCGGCCTGTCCGAGGTCACGGTCGAGCAGATCCGGCGGGCCCGGGCCGTCCACCCGGTGGCGTCCGTGCAGTCCGAGCTCTCGCTCTGGACGCGCGACGCCCTCGCCGAGGTGCTGCCCTACACCGAGGCCAACGGCATCGCCTTCCTGCCGTTCTCGCCGCTCGGCCGAGGCTTCCTCGCCGGCCGGTTCTCCTCCGCGGGCGACCTGCCGGCGGACGACTGGCGGGCCACCCTGCCGCGGTTCCAGGCCGAGGCGCTGGAGGCCAACCTGGCGCTGGTCGCGAAGGTCGAGGAGATCGCCGGGCGGACGGGTGCCACGACCGCCCAGGTGGCGCTCGCCTGGGTGCTCGCCCAGGGCCGGCTGGTCATCCCTATCCCCGGCACCAAGACGCCGAAGTACCTGGCGGACAACGCCGCTTCGGCCGAGGTCCGGCTCACCGCCGAGGACCTCGCCGAACTCGACGCCCTGCCCGCCCCGGTCGGCGACCGCTACTGAGAACCGGGTCCGAGGCACCTCAGGGGCGCCGGGGGCACCCCGCGCGCCCCTTGCGGTGTGCCCTTCAGGCGGTGTGCTCCATCACCCAGATCAGCTTGCGGCCGGTCTCGGAGGGGGCGGTGACCAGGGCCTCGTCCACGCGGTCGAGCCGGAAGCCGAGCTTGCGCGGGACGGCCGCGCTGGCGGTGTTCGCCTCGTCGCAGTGGATCTCCACCCGCTCGACGCCCGGCAGCGCCAGCGCGGCCTCGGCGAGCGCCCGCGCGCCCTCCGTGGCCAGGCCGCGGCCGGTGTGCCCGACGCCCACCCAGTAGCCGATCTCCAGGGCGCCCGGCCCGATCCGCCCGTGCAGGCCGAACGCACCGATCACCTCGCCCGGATCGGCGTCCGGCGCGAGCACGTACATGAAGTCGGTGCCCGCGTCCCAGACCTCCTCGCCGGCGCGGGACATCTCGATGCTGTGCTCCATGCTGGGCGCCGCCTTCGCCCACGGCATCCACGGGCGCAGGTGCTCCAGGTTGGTGCGGACGGCCTCGTTGAGCGCGGCCGCGTCCGCGACCCGGCGGCGGCGGAGTGACGCGCCGAGCGGCAGCGGCAGCAGCTCCGGCGGGCGGGCGGCGGACACCGGACGCGGGCCGGTGTCAGGAACGTCGGCAGTGTGGTTCATGACAAGGATTATCGGCGCAGGCCAGCGGCGCCTTCAACGGCTTTCCCGGCGCGGCGGAGCCGGCGGGCGCCGGTTTCCGGCCGACGCCCGCCACTGGCGTCACATCCGCACCAGGACCTCCTCCAGCCCCTTGCGTCGCAGGTCCGGGACCCGTGCGCCCTCCGCCGGGTAGCCGACCGGGATCACGTACGCCGCCCGCTCCTCGGCGGGCCGCTCGCACACCTCGTTCAGGAAGCGCATCGGGCTCGGCGTGTGCGTCAGCGTCGCCAGCCCGGCCTGGTGCAGTGCCGCGAGCAGCAGCCCGACCGCGATCCCCACCGACTCCTTGGTGTAGTACGGCCGCGGCGTGTCCGGGCCCTTGTGGACCTCGAAGACCACGATCACCGCCGGTGCGTCCTCCAGGAACGGCTTGCGCCAGTCGGTGCCCAGCGGGGCCAGCGCCGCCAGCCACTCCGGCGAGGCCCGGCGGGCGTAGAACTCGCGCTCCTCCGCCTCCGCGGCCTCCCGCAGCCGCCGCTTGCGCGCCGGATCCGTGACCACCACGAAGCGCCACGGCTGGACGTGCGCCCCGCTCGGCGCCGTCGACGCGGTGCGCACCGCCCACTCCACCACCCCGTCCGGCAGCGGACGGGCGGCGAAGTCCCGGACGGTGCGCCGCTGCGCCATCACGTCGTGGAACGACCTGCAGCGGTCCTCGGCCTCGTGGGCCGGCACCGCCATCGGGACCAGCGGCACGGTCGGGTGGACCGCGCCCGGTGCTGATGATTCGTCAACCATGCCCGCCAGCACAGCACACGGCCGCCCGGTGGTACAGACCTCCTACCGGCACGGCCCGGGCCGTCAGAGCTCGCGGACCCGGCCTCCCTCGACCACCAGCCGCCGGTTCACCGTGACCGCCTCCAGCATCCGGCGGTCGTGCGTCACCAGCAGCAGCGTCCCGGTGTACGAGGCCAGCGCCGACTCCAACTGCTCGATCGCCGGCAGGTCCAGGTGGTTGGTCGGCTCGTCCAGCACCAGCAGGTTCACCCCGCGGGCCTGCAGCAGCGCCAGCGCCGCCCTGGTCCGCTCGCCCGGCGACAGGGTGCCCGCCGGACGCAGCACGTGCACCGCCTTCAGCCCGAACTTGGCCAGCAGCGTGCGCACCTCCTCCTCGGTGAACTCCGGCACCGCCGCCGCGAACGCGTCCGACAGCGGCTCGTCCCCGAGGAACAGCCCGCGGGCCTGGTCGACCTCGCCGACCACCACGCCCGAACCCAGCGCGGCACTGCCGCCGTCCAGGTCGAGCCGGCCCAGCAGCGCGGCCAGCAGCGTGGACTTGCCCGCGCCGTTCGCCCCGGTGATCGCCACCCGGTCCGCCCAGTCGATCTGCAGGTCCACCGGCCCGAAGGAGAAGTCCCCGCGCCGTGCGGTCGCACCGCGCAGGGTGGCCACCACGGCGCCGGAGCGCGGCGCGGCGGCGATCTCCATCCGCAGCTCCCACTCCTTGCGCGGCTCCTCGACCACGTCCAGCCGCTCGATCATGCGCTGCGTCTGCCGGGCCTTCGAGGCCTGCTTCTCCGTCGACTCCGCGCGGGTCGCCCGCGCCTTCTTGTCGTTGTCGCCGCCCTTGCGGCGGGCGTTGCGGACGCCGTGCTCCATCCAGTTGCGCTGCATCTGCGCGCGGGTCTCCAGCGAGGCCCTGGTGTCCGCGTAGTCCTCGTACTGCTCGCGGGCGTGCCGGCGGGCCACCGCCCGCTCCTCCAGGTACGCCTCGTAGCCGCCGCCGTACAGGTTGACCTGCTGCTGGTGCAGGTCCAGCTCCAGCACCCGGGTCACCGTCCGGGCCAGGAACTCGCGGTCGTGGCTGATCAGCACCGTGCCCGCGCGCAGGCCCTTGACGAAGGACTCCAGCCGCTCCAGGCCGTCCAGGTCGAGGTCGTTGGTCGGCTCGTCCAGCAGGAAGACGTCGTAGCGCGACAGCAGCAGCGAGGCGAGGCCGGCCCGGGCCGCCTGGCCGCCGGAGAGCGCCGTCATCGGCAGGTCCAGCGAGACCTTCAGGCCGAGCTGGTCGGCGACCTCCTCGGCACGCTCCTCCAGGTCCGCGCCGCCGAGGTCCAGCCAGCGGTCCAGGGCCACCGCGTACTCGTCGTCCGCGCCGGGACGGCTCTCCACCAGGCCCTCGGTGGCCTCGTCCAGGGCGGCCTGCGCGGCCGCCACACCCGTCCGCCGGGCCAGGAAGTCCCGGACCGACTCGCCGGGGCGACGCTCCGGCTCCTGCGGCAGGTGCCCGACGTTCGCGGTCGGCGGGCTCAGCCGCAGCGCACCGCCCTCCGGGGTGTCCAGGCCGGCCAGCAGGCGCAGCAGCGTCGACTTGCCCGCCCCGTTCACCCCGACCAGGCCGATCACGTCGCCGGGCGCGACGACCAGGTCGAGCCCGGCGAAGAGGGTGCGCTCGCCGTGGCCGGCAGCGAGGTCCTTGACTACGAGAGTGGCGCTCATGATGCGCCGATTCTAGGCCGCCCGGGCCGCGGCCCCGGCCCGGGCGGCCGTGACCGCCGCGGTCAGGAGCTCTGCACCGGGCTGATCTCGAAGAGCCCGCACACCCGCAGGTGGTACGGGACCAGCATCTGCTGGGTGCTGGCCGGCGGGTACACCCCGAGGTAGGTCGAGGTCGTCCGGCAGCTCGGGACGACACCCGGGTCGTTGGTGCGGATCGTCGCCGCCGCGGTGCGGGCCGGCGCGAGCACCACCGTGCTCGCCGGGACACCGTTGCGGGTGGCCGGCGCACCGATCATGGCGTGGCCGGTCGTGAGCACGCTGACACCGGGGTAACCGCGCAGCGCACAGGAGTGGGTGGAGGTGTTGGTGAACTCCACCGGGTAGAGGAAGGACCCCGCGGCGCCCTGCGGGCTGCCGACGGCCAGGTACAGGTCGCCGGCCTGACAGGTCGGGGTCGCGGGTGCGGCCTGGACGCTCTGCGCGGCGGCGACCGCCCCGCCTGCGGCGAGCAGGGCGGCGGCGGAACCGAGGGCCAGGGTGCGCTTGCCGAATCGAATCATGACGTCCCCCGTCCGGGACCGGGCAGGCACTACCTGCAGACCTGCCCACACCCCAGGAGACGCAGAACCGTACGGGGGCGGTTCTACCGACAGGGGTGTGCCTGGACCCGCCGGCCGGCCACCGCGGCCGTCGCGACCACCACGGGGACGAGCGCGAGTGCCGTCGGGCTTCCTTCCGCATCGGCGAGGTGCGCGAACACGGCTGCCCCCGCGGCACCGCCGGCCAGGTCGACGGTGCTGAGCCAGGACATGGTCCCGGTGACCTGCCCGGCCGGGGCCAGATCACCTCCTGTGGTGCGCAGAAGGGCGAAGAGCGACCCGATGACCAGGCCGGCGATCGGGCACACCAGGAGGACCGCCGTCGGGGAGAGCCTTGCGGCCGCGGCCAGAGCGGTGCATCCGAGGGCGACCACGCCGAGCAGGACGGGCAACGCGAGCCCGTGCGACAGCCGCTTCGTCGCCGTACCCGGAGCGGGGCTCCCCACGACGCTGCCGACCGCGAGGCCGCCCGGGTACAGGCCGGCCAGCCCGGCCGCGTCCTCCTGGCGGGCGTGGATCGGCAGCACCACGTCCAGGGCCGTCACCCCCATCACGAACAGGGCTTCGGCGGCCAGCAGACGGCGCAACGCCGGCGACGCCCAGGGCCCCCGCAGGTGCCCGGCCGCGGCCGGAGGCACGACCACGGCAGAGGAGTCGACCACCACCAGGACGACGCCGGTGACCGTCGATGTGGTGATGGCCGCGTACGGCAGGAGGGGCGACAGCGACAGGCCGAGCCAGCCGGCGAGCACCGGGCCGACGATCAGCGCGGCACCCGTCATGGAGGTGTCGAGCGCCATCGCCGTCCTCAGGGTCGTGCCGGTGGTGACGCCGCGCCGGACGGAACGCATCATGACCGCGACGGGTGGAGCACTCGCGCCGACGGCTGCGGCCAGTGAACAGACCGGCACGGTGCCGGCGCCGTTCCGCACCGCCACGATCACGGCGACGGTGGCGGCGAGATGGGCCGCAAGGCAGCCGAGGAGGACCGGGCGGATCGGAAGGCGGTCGACGAGGCGTCCACGCAACGGTGCGCTCAGCCCCTGGCCGAGGGTGGAGCAGCTCACCGCCAGTCCGGCGGTCCCGTACGAACGGGGGCCGCTGACCAGGGGCAGCAGGCTCAGACCCGTCATGCTCGCGGCGAGCTTCGACGTCGTACCGATGACGACCATGCGCCAGAAGCCGGGTACGTCGAGCAGACTCCGGTAGTCGGCAAGGAACCGGTACGGGGTCGGGTGCTCCGGTCGTGCGGTGTCGGGTGTGGCAGGTGATCGGCTCATCGCCGCGGTATCCGGGTGCGGAACGCCGCGGTGGACCAGGTGAGCACGGGCGCCAGGCTCCCGGGTGCCGGCCAGCCGTTGACGACGGCCAGCAACGACAGGTAGTGGTCCCGGCGCGGGTCGTTCATCTGCTCCAGCCGGGCGGCGAGACGCCGGTAGAGGGTGCGGGGATCGTGCGAGGCCGGGCAGCCGAGGATGCGCGCGTAGTGGGCCGCGAGTGCGGCCACGATCGGCTCCGCCGCAGGCGAGTCCGGCTCGACCCCGGCCTCGAGAGCCGGTGCCACCTGAACCCGGACGGCATCGGCGAGGATCCGGGGCAGTCCTCCGGCGTCGTCCGGGGCCCGGTCGGCCGCCAGGTCCTGGGCCGTACCGTGCAGCGTGGTGCGGAAATCGTGGTCCCGGAGCAGTTCGGCCAGCTCCACCCACGCCTCGATCTGCTCGGGCTCGGGGTCGCCGGGCAGTTCGGGTGTCAATGAGCGCACGACCGCCGCGAACGCGGGGTGATCACGCAGGCCGTCGAACACGGCACCGAGGAAGTCGTCGATCAGACAATGCCGTTCGGCTTCCGACAGGCGTGCCAGCTTGTGCATGAGGTCCGTCTCCTGGGGGGTCGAGCCGCGCCTGGCCACCGCGGTCAGCACGGCGCGGCGCTGCCGCAGGACGCGGATCTGCACGTCCAGTGCCTCGGCGTGCGTCGCCGCGACGTCCGTCAGCGAGACCTCCCGGTCCATGACCTTGCGAATGGTCGCCAGGTCGATTCCCAACTCGCGCAGAGTGCGTACGAGTTCGAGGCGTGCGACGGCATCGGTGCCGTACCGGCGGTACCCGGCCGGAGTGCGGTCGGTCGGTGGCACGATCCCGGTGTCCGCGTAGAACCGGATGGCCTTCACCGTCAGACCCGTCCTCCGGGCCAGATCACCGATCGAATAGAGCGTCTCGCCGTTCATGCCCCCACCTTCACGTCTCCCCCTACCGGAGACTCAAGCCCCGCCGTCACCGGGCCGACCGACCGCCGGTTAAATCCGTTGCTCCGCGGGGGGAGCGGTCCGTACGGTGGTGGGTGTTCGCACGACAGCCCCGCATGTCTGGAGAAGGCCCTTGCTCTTCTGAGGTCACGAGACACCGCTCGACAGCTCCCGCCCGACCGATCGTCGGCGGTGGAGCGCGTGAGCGTGCGACCTCGGACGAGAGCCGGCCCCTGCGTGGTGCCCGTGCCGCTCCCCTGTGCCGTCCTGCCGCTCCCGCGGTGTCTCCCGTGTTGCTCCCTCTCTCATCCGTAGCAACCGCAGGAGGCCATCCATGGCTCAACCCACCACGTCCGTCCTCTGCTCGGACCTGTCCTTCGAGTGGCCCGACGGTGCCCCCGTCCTGGAGGGCTTCCACCTCGCCGTCGGCCCGGGCCGCACCGGTCTGATCGGCCTCAACGGCGCCGGCAAGTCCACCCTTCTCCGGCTGATCGCCGGGGAGTTGACGCCGACCTCGGGCACCGTCCGGGTCGGCGGCGAGCTCGGCTACCTGCCGCAGGGGCTCACCCTGCGGCAGGACGAGCGGGTCGACGAGGCGCTCGGCATCCGGGCGGCCCGCGAGGCCCTGCACGCCATCGAGTCCGGCGACACCGACGAGCGGCACTTCACCGCGGTCGGCGACGACTGGGACGTCGAGGAGCGTGCCCGGGAGACCCTGGGCCGCCTCGGCCTCGGCCGCCTCGACCTGGACCGCACCACCGGTGAACTCTCCGGCGGCGAGGGCGTGCTGCTGCACCTCGCGGCGCTGCTGCTGCGTCGTCCGGACGTCCTGCTGCTGGACGAGCCCACCAACAACCTCGACCGGTCCGCCCGTGCGCGGCTGTACGAGGCGGTGGCCGCCTGGCGCGGGGTCATGGTGATCGTCAGCCACGACCGCGAACTGCTGCAGCACGTCGACCAGATCGCCGACCTCAGGGACGGCTCGGTGACCTGGTACGGCGGCAACTTCGCGGACTACGAGCGGACGCTGGCCGCCGAGCAGGAGACCGCGGAGCGGCTGGTGCGCAATGCCGCGGCCGACGTGCAGCGGCAGAAGCGCGACCTGATCGAGGCCCGCGCCCGGCTGGAGCGCAGCGCCGCGTACGGGAAGGCGAAGTCCGCCCAGCGCAACGACCCGAAGATCCTCGCCGGGGCGTTCAAGAACAAGGCCGAGGCGACCTCCGGGCGGGTGCGCGGCATGCACGCCGAGCGGCTGGCCGATGCGAAGGAGCGGCTGACCGCGGCGGAGGAGGCCGTCCGCGACGACGCGGAGATCCGGATCGACCTGCCGCACACGGCCGTCCCGGCAGGCCGGACGGTGCTCCTCCTCGACCGGGTGCGTCCGGCGCACGGGCCGGTCGGTGCCGCGCCGATCGACCTGGAGCTGCGCGGCCCGGAGCGGGTGGCCCTGGTCGGGCGGAACGGCTCGGGCAAGACCACCCTGCTGCGCACCGTGGCGGGCGAACTCGCCCCGGCGGCGGGCGAGGTGGGCACGCCGGTGCCGATGCGGTACCTCCCGCAGCGGCTCGACCTGCTGGACGACGGGCTGAGCGTGGTCGGCAACGTGCGGCAGTTCGCCCCTTCGGCGGGGAACAACGCGATCCGGGCGCGGCTGGCCCGGTTCCTGTTCCGCGGCGAGCGGGCCGACCGGCCGGCCGGCACGCTGTCCGGCGGGGAGCGGTTCCGGGCGACGCTGGCCGCGCTGCTGCTCTCCGAGCCGCCGCCGCAGCTGCTGCTGCTGGACGAGCCGACCAACAACCTGGACCTGGCGAGCGTCCGCCAGCTCACCCAGGCGCTGTCCGGCTACCGGGGTGCGCTGGTGGTGGTCAGCCACGACGTGCCGTTCCTGCGGTCGATCGGCATCACCCGCTGGCTGGAGCTGGACGGCGGCAGCCTGCGCACGGTCGACCCGCTGTAGGCCGTCCCGGGCCGGAAAGGCGCCGGGGAGGGCCGACCCCCTGCGGTCGTCCCTCCCCGGCGGGCTCTCGGTGGCCGGCGGCGCTGCCGGGCCGGCCCGCGGCGGTCAGCCCTCGGCGGGCGCCCCGGCCGCCTCGGCCGTCGGGGCGGGGGCGCGGCCGCCGACGAGCCTGGTGCCGAGCCGGTCGAGGCCGACCACGACGACCGCGAGGACGACGAACTCGACGGTCAGCTGGCCGATCTGGCCGGCGACCCAGCCGTAGCCGTCCGTGGTGGGGTCGAGGAAGAAGTAGGGGTACTTCAGCGGGAAGGACGGGAAGAGGATCGCCCGGGCCTCGGTGACCAGCGCGTAGCCGAGCGGGAAGGCCAGCCAGAGCGGGATGTCCTTCCAGCGGGAGGCGTTGCGGGGCTTCAGCAGCAGCCAGTCGGCGACGACCATCAGCGGCGTCGTGTAGTGCAGGAAGAAGCTGGACCAGTGCTGCAGCCGGTCGGGGCCGGAGACCAGGCCGGGCAGCGGGCTCTCGCCGTGCTGGAGCAGGATGTGCGAGACCAGGCCGGTGATCACGATGTACAGCGTGGCGGCGCCGCGCAGCCGGGGCGCGGGCGCGTCGACGGTGTTGCGCTTGACCATCCAGTACACGGCGGAGATGAAGTAGCCGAGCACGATGACGTTGCTCTCGAGGGTGAAGTACACCAGCGAGCTGTTGCTGAGGACCAGCCCCAGGCCGGCCGAGAGCACGATGGCCAGCCGCCACCAGAGGGCGGGCTTGGTCCGGACTGTCATGGGTTCACCAGTTCTCGTCGGAGTGCGGACGCGGCCCGACGCCGGACGGACGGGTCGGAGGGTGGGCCGGTCGCCGCACTCTACCCGCCGGTAGGGAAGCTGTGGAAGCTGCCTGTCGGCGTCCCGCACTGCGGCTGTCCTGCAAAGATGCGGAGCGGGCCGGCCCCCGAGGGGGAGCCGGCCCGCCGTTCGTGCGGGGATCAGGCGGTGGTGCAGACCGTCCCGTTCAGGGTGAACGAGGCGGGTACCGGGTTGCTCGTGCCCCAACTGCCGTTGAAGCCGAACCCGTAGGACGCGCCGGGGGCGAGGCCGGTCGCCCAGGGCGGGTTGGCCGCGGTCACGGCCGATCCGGACTGGGTGAACACCGCGCTCCAGCCCTGGGTGACCTGCTGGCCGGCACCGAACTGCCAGCCCACCTGCCACGGGCCGATCGCCGAGGTGCCCTTGTTGGTCACGGTGACGTCGGCGGTGAAGCCGCCCGTCCACCGGTTGGCGATCCGGTACGCGACGGTGCAGCCGCCCGGCAGCGGAGAGGAGCTGGGCGGGGCGGACGGCGAGGGCGAGGCCGACGAGGACGGGGAGCCGGAGCCGGAACCGGACGGCGACGGGCTGGCCGTGGAGCCGCCGAAGGCCGCGGCCACCGCCGCCCAGGCGGGCTTGGCCTGCAGGTTCTCGTCGTACAGGGTGGCCGCGCCGTAGCCGGAGAAGACGCCCGGCACCCAGGAGTCGGCGTCGTCCAGGCCCCAGACGGTCACGCCGACGCAGCGGGCGACGGCCCGGCAGGCGGTGATCACCTTGCGGTAGTCCTCGGCCTGCGAGGCGAGGGTGGTGGCGTTGGACGGCGTCTGCATCCGGACGTCCAGCTCGGTGATCGCGACGTCCACGCCCAGGTCGGCGAACCGCTGCAGGTTGGCCTTGAGGTCGGACGGCACCTGGCCGAGGACCAGGTGTGCCTGGAAGCCGACGCCGTCGATCGGAACGCCCTGCTGCTTCAGCGACTTGACGAGGTCGTAGAGCGCGGTGCTCTTCGTGTTGACGCCCTCGACGCCGTAGTCGTTGATGTACAGCCTGGCGGCCGGGTCGGCCTGGTGGGCCCAGGTCAGCGAGTCGGCGATCCAGCCATCGCCGAGGTTGTCCTGCCAGATGCTGCTGCGGCGGGTGCCGTTGTCGTTGAAGGCCTCGTTGACGACGTCCCAGGCGTAGACCTTCCCGGCGTAGCGGCCGGCCTCGGTGGCGATGTGCTGCTGCAGCAGGGTGCGCAACTGGGCGGCACTGAAGCCGCCGTTGGTGATCCAGCCGGGCACCTGGCTGTGCCAGGCGAGGGTGTGGCCGCGGACGACCTGGCCGTTGGCCCGGGCGAAGACGACCAGCCGGTCGGCGGCGGCCCAGTTGAGGTTGCCCTGGCTCGGTTCGACGGCGTCCCACTTCATCGCGTTCTCGGCCGTGACGGAGTTGAACTGCCCCGACACGAGCGAGCTGTAGGCGGTGGAGCCGGTGAGGCGGTTGTCCGAGACGGCGACGCCGATCCGGCGGCCGTCCGCCGATGCGAGGGTCCGCAACGGGGTGTCGGCGCCGTGGGCGCTGGGCGTGGACAACGGGAGGAGCACGGCGGCCAGCAGGGCGGCGAGGATCGCGACCAGGCTGCTGCGGCGCGGAGTGGAGGCCACGGGGGCGTCCCTTCTGCGTGAAGTGTGTACCCGGGGTACTGCGACACGCAGAGTCCCGGAGGGGTCGGTGGTGCCTCCGAGGGTTCGTGCCGACGCTACGGGTGGGGCGCGGGCACGTCAACGGGTCCGGCGCGGTTGCGCCGGACCCGTGGGAAGGCCGCCGGCCTCCGGGGCCGGCGAGCGGGTCAGAAGGTCAGCCGGGCGGTCTCGTGGGTGCGGGTCTCGATGCCGGCGGCGGCCTTGTCGATGAGCTGGTGCGCGAGGTTGGAGCAGGCGCGCGCCGCGGCGAGCTCCTCGCCGATCGTGGAGTCGGGGGAGTCGTCGGGGTTGCGGCGGGCGATGCCGACGCCGCGCACGCCGGGCGCGCTGAACCCGCTGAGCGAGGCGGTGCAGCTCGTCCGGCTCTCGTCCTCCTCGAAGTTCAGGTCGACGATCCAGTGGTTGTGCATGCGGATCACCTTCTCGGACGGCGGTCGTCAGCCCCAGAATCCGCCCGCCGGGCGAGCCGTGCAAGCGTGGCGCGGGCGCAGCGTGCCGGGTGCGGACCGGGTGCGGGCCGACCCTTGTTACCGGCGGGTCACATGTCTATCATCGCGACTGTGACAGCTGAACTGTCAAACAAGGGAGAACGGCCGTGACCGAACCCCTCGGCCCCGCCGCCCACGGCCCGCTGGCCGGCGTCCGCGTGGTCGAACTCGCCGGCCTCGGGCCCGGCCCGTTCGCCGCCATGCTGCTCGCCGACCTCGGCGCCGACGTGGTGCGCGTCGACCGCCCCGGCCCGCCGCCGCTCGGCCCCGCGCCCGCCCTCGACCTCACCAACCGCAACAAGCGCTCCGTCCTGGTCGACCTCAAGGCACCGGACGGCCCCGCCGCCGTGCTCGACCTCGTCGCCCGCGCCGACCTGCTGATCGAGGGCTACCGCCCCGGCGTCGCCGAACGCCTCGGCGTCGGCCCCGCCCACTGCCTCGCCCGCAACCCCGCCCTCGTCTACGGCCGGATGACCGGCTGGGGCCAGGACGGCCCGCTCGCCGACCGGGCCGGCCACGACATCGGCTACATCGCCACCGCCGGCGTGCTCAGCCTGGTCGCCGGCGAAAGGGGCGGCCCGCCCGGCGTCCCCGCCAACCTGCTCGGCGACTACGCCGGCGGCTCGCTCTACCTGGCCGTCGGCCTGCTCGCCGCCCTGCACCACGCCCGCGCCACCGGCACCGGCCAGGTCGTCGACGCCGCCGTCGTCGACGGCTCCGCCCACCTCACCAGCATGCTCTGGGGCCTCAAGGCGGCCGGCCACTGGCACGACACCCGCGGCGCCAACCTGCTCGACGGCGGCGCCCCCTACTACGCGCTCTACCGCACCGCCGACGGCGGGCACATGGCCGTCGGCGCGCTGGAGCCGCAGTTCTACGCCGAGTTCGCCCGGCTGCTCGGCCTCGGCGCGGACGCCCCCGGTCAGCACGACCTCGCCCGCTGGCCGGAGCTGCGCACCCTGATCGCCGACCGCTTCGCCACCCGCACCCGGGCCGACTGGACGGCCGTCTTCGAGGGCACCGACGCCTGCACCGCCCCCGTCCTCAGCCTCGACGAGGCCGCCGACCACCCCCAGCTCAAGGCCCGGGGCAGCTACACCGAGCAGGACGGCGTCGTCCAGCCGGCCCCGGCCCCCCGGTTCTCCGCCACCCCCGGCACGCTGCGCCGCCCGCCCGCCCTGCCGGGCGCGCACACCGCGGAGGTCGCCCGCGACTGGGACGTCCCCGCCCTCGCCGGCCGCCCGGACGGGCAGCCGCAGGAACGACCGCAGCAGCTGCCCCCGCAGTCGCCGCAGTCCCGCACCGACCGTCCACACCACTGAGGAGCAGCAGGTGCAGCGCGAGATCTACACCGAGGAGCACGAGGCCTTCCGGGAGACCGTCCGGGCGTTCCTCGCCAAGGAGGTGCTGCCGCACCAGGAGCGCTGGGAGCAGGCCGGCATCGTCGACCGGGAGGCCTGGCTCGCCGCCGGCCGCCACGGCCTGCTCGGCCTCGCCGTCCCCGAGGAGTACGGCGGCGGCGGCACCCCCGACTTCCGCTTCCCGGCCGTCCTCGCGGAGGAGTTCACCCGGGCCGGGGTGAGCGGGTTGGCGCTCGGCCTGCACAACGACATCATCGGCCCGTACCTGACCTCGCTGGCGACCGAGGAGCAGAAGGGTCGCTGGCTGCCCGGCTTCTGCAGCGGCGACATCGTCACCGCGATCGCGATGACCGAGCCCGGTGCCGGCTCCGACCTGCAGGGCATCCGCACCACCGCCGTCGACCGGGGCGACCACTACCTCCTCAACGGCAGCAAGACCTTCATCTCCAACGGGATCATCTCCGACCTGGTGATCGTGGTGGCCCGCACCACCCCCGAGGGCGGCGCGCACGGGCTGAGCCTGCTGGTCGTCGAGCGCGGCATGCCGGGCTTCCGGCGCGGCCGCAACCTCGACAAGATCGGCCAGAAGTCCCAGGACACCGCCGAGCTGTTCTTCGACGACGTCCGCGTCCCCAAGGAGAACCTGCTCGGCGAGCTCAACGGGGGCTTCGTCCACCTGATGCGGAACCTCGCACAGGAGCGCCTGACCATCGCGGTCTCCGCGATCGCCGGCGCCGAGCACCTGCTGGAGCTGACCACCCGCTACGTCCAGCAGCGGACCGCCTTCGGCAAGCCGCTCGCCAAGCTGCAGCACGTCCGCTTCGAGGTCGCCGAACTCGCCACCGAGTGCGCCGTCACCCGGACCTTCGTCGACCGCTGCATCACCGAGCACAACCGGTACGCGCTCACCCCGGTCGACGCCTCGATGGCGAAGTGGTGGGCCACCGAACTGCAGAAGCGCACCGCCGACCGCTGCCTGCAACTGCACGGCGGCTACGGCTACATGACGGAATACCCGGTGGCGAAGGCGTTCACCGACGGCCGCATCCAGACGATCTACGGCGGCACCACCGAGATCATGAAAGAGATCATCGGCCGCTCCCTCCTCGGCTGACCGCCCGGTCACCTACCCCCGAAAGGCACTCACCGTGACCACTGAAGCGTTCGTCTACGACGCGATCCGCACCCCGCGCGGGCGCGGCAAGGCCAACGGCTCCCTGCACGGCACCAAGCCGATCGACCTGGTGGTCGGCCTGATCCACGAGCTCCAGGCCCGCTTCCCGACCCTGGACCCGGCCGCGATCGACGACATCGTGCTCGGCGTGGTCAGCCCGATCGGCGACCAGGGCTCCGACATCGCCCGGATCGCCGCCATCGCGGCCGGCCTGCCCGACACCGTCGCCGGCGTCCAGGAGAACCGCTTCTGCGCCTCCGGCCTGGAGGCCGTCAACCTGGCCGCGGCGAAGGTCCGTTCGGGCTGGGAGGACCTCATCCTGGCCGGCGGCGTCGAGTCGATGTCCCGGGTCAAGATGGGCTCCGACGGCGGGGCCTGGGCGATGGACCCGATGACCGCGTACGAGACGGGCTTCGTCCCGCAGGGCATCGGCGCCGACCTGATCGCCACCGTCGAGGGCCTCAGCCGCACCGACGTGGACGCCTTCGCCGCCGAGTCCCAGGCCCGCGCCGCCAAGGCCCAGGCCGACGGCCACTTCGACCGCTCGGTGGTGCCGGTCCGCGACCGCAACGGCCTGATCGTGCTGGACCGCGACGAGTTCATCCGCCCCGGCACCACCGTCGAGACGCTGGCCGGCCTCAAGCCCTCCTTCGCCGGCATCGGCGAGGCCGGCGGCTTCGACGCCGTCGCCCTGCAGAAGTACCACTGGGTGGAGAGGATCGACCACGTCCACCACGCCGGCAACTCCTCCGGCATCGTCGACGGCGCCGCCCTGGTCGCGATCGGCTCCCGCGAGATCGGCGAGCGCTACGGACTCACCCCGCGCGCCCGGATCGTCTCCGCCGCCGTGTCCGGCTCCGAGCCCACCATCATGCTCACCGGCCCCGCCCCCGCCACCCGCAAGGCCCTCGCCAAGGCCGGACTCACCGCGGACGACATCGACCTGGTCGAGATCAACGAGGCCTTCGCCGCCGTCGCCCTGCGCTTCATGCGCGAACTCGGCTTCGGCCACGAGAAGGTCAACGTCAACGGCGGCGCCATCGCCCTCGGCCACCCGCTCGGAGCCACCGGCGCCATGCTCATCGGCACCCTCGTCGACGAACTGGAGCGCCGCGACCTCCGCTACGGCCTGGCCACCCTCTGCGTGGGCGGCGGCATGGGTGTCGCCACCGTGATCGAGCGCATCTGACCACCCCCTCCCCGCCACTCCCTGGAGAGACTTCCCCATGACTGCAGCATCCGCCATCCGCTGGGAGCAGGACCAGGACGGCGTGGTCACCCTCGTCCTCGACGACCCCGCCCAGTCCGTCAACACCATGAACGCCGCCTTCACCGAGGCGCTCGACGAGACCGTCGCCCGGCTGAAGGCCGCCGCCGACGTGCGCGGCGTCATCGTCACCTCCGCCAAGAAGACCTTCTTCGCCGGTGGCGACCTCCACCTGCTCTCCTCCGTCGGGCCCGACCAGGCCGCCGAGACCTTCGAGCACGGCATGCGGATCAAGCGCGCCCTGCGCGCCCTGGAGACCCTCGGCAAGCCGGTCGTCGCCGCGATCAACGGCGCCGCCCTCGGCGGCGGCCTGGAGATCGCCCTCGCCTGCCACCACCGCATCGCCCTGGACACCCCGGCGACCAAGATCGGCCTGCCCGAGGTCACCCTCGGCCTGCTGCCCGGCGGCGGCGGAGTCGTCCGCACCGTGCGGCTGCTCGGCATCACCGACGCCCTGCTCAAGGTCCTGCTGCAGGGGCAGCAGTACCGCCCGGCGCAGGCCCTGCAGCACGGCCTGGTCGACGAACTCGCCGCCACCCCCGAGGAGATGCTCGCCAAGGCCCGCGCCTTCGTCGACGCCCACCCGGAGTCCGTGCAGCGCTTCGACGTCAAGGGTTACCGGATCCCCGGCGGCACCCCGGCCAGCCCCGCGCTCGCCGCCAACCTGCCCGCCTTCCCGGCCAACCTGCGCAAGCAGCTCGCCGGCGCGCCCTACCCGGCGCCGCGCAACATCCTGGCCGCGGCCGTGGAGAGCGCCCAGGTCGACGTCGACACCGCGATGGCCGTCGAGGCCCGGTACTTCACCGAGCTGGTCTGCGGCCAGACCGCCAAGAACATGATCCAGGCCTTCTTCTTCGACATGCAGGCCGTCAACTCCGGTGCCGGCCGTCCCAAGGGCGTCCCCGCCCGGAAGGTCGAGAAGGTCGCCGTGCTCGGCGCCGGCATGATGGGCGCCGGCATCGCGTACTCCTGCGCCAAGGCCGGCATCGAGGTCCTCCTCAAGGACGTCACCGTCGAGGCCGCCGAACGCGGCAAGGCCTACTCCGCCGCGCTGCTCGACAAGGCGGTCGCCCGCGGCCGCAGCACCGAGGCCGAGCGCACCGAGTTCCTCGCCCGGATCACCCCGACCGCGGAGGCCGCCGACCTGGCCGGCTGCGACGCCGTCATCGAGGCCGTCTTCGAGAACCCCGAGCTCAAGCACAAGGTCTTCCAGGAGGTCCAGGACGTCGTCGCCCCCGACGCCCTGCTCTGCTCCAACACCTCCACCCTGCCGATCGGGCTGCTCGCCGAAGGCGTCGACCGCACCGCCGACTTCATCGGCCTGCACTTCTTCTCGCCGGTCGACAAGATGCCGCTGGTCGAGATCATCCGCGGCCCGCAGACCGGCGACGAGGCGCTCGCCCGCGCCTTCGACCTCGTCCGGCAGATCCGCAAGACGCCGATCGTGGTCAACGACTCCCGCGGCTTCTTCACCTCCCGCGTGATCGGACAGTTCATCAACGAGGGCGTGGCGATGGTCGGCGAGGGCCTCGACCCGGTCTCCGTCGAGCAGGCCGCCGCCCAGGCCGGCTACCCGGCCAAGGTGCTCTCGCTGATGGACGAGCTCACCCTCACCCTGCCCCGCAAGATCCGGAACGAGTCCCGGCGGGCCGTCGAGGAGGCCGGCGGCAGCTGGCAGCCGCACCCCGCCGACACCGTCATCGACCGCATGGTCGACGAGTTCGGCCGCGAGGGCCGCAGCGGCGGCGCCGGCTTCTACGAGTACGAGAACGGGCAGCGCACCCGGCTCTGGCCCGGCCTGCGCGAGCACTTCACGCAGCCGGGCAAGGAGATCCCGTTCGAGGACATGAAGGAGCGGATGCTCTTCGCCGAGGCCCTGGACTCCGTCCGCTGCCTGGAGGAGTCCGTCCTCACCTCGGTCGCCGACGCCAACATCGGCTCCATCCTCGGCATCGGCTTCCCCGCCTGGACGGGCGGCGTCCTCCAGTACATCAACGGCTACCCCGGCGGCCTCGCCGGATTCGCCGCCCGCGCCCGCGAACTGGCCGCCGCCTACGGCGACCGCTTCACCCCGCCCGCCCTCCTGGACGAGATGGCCGCCGACGGCCGCACCTTCCGGGACTGACACCCGCGACACCCGCGCCGCCCCCGCCCACCCCGGGCGGGGGCGGCGCGGGTGCGTAGGCTTCCCCCGTGAACGACTTCGTACCCGGCCTGCGGATCAGACCCGGTGGTCCGGGTGACGCGGCAGCCGTCCTCGGGATGCTGGACGCGGCCGTGCGCTGGATGAACGAGCGCGGCAACACCGAGCAGTGGGGCACCGTCCCGTACTCGCAACGGCCCGGCGGACCGGACCGCGTCGAGCGGTACACCACCGAGAACGAGCCCCACATCGCCGAGTACGACGGCACACCGGTCGGCGCCCTGGTGCTCGACTCCGGGCCCAGCCCGCAGCTGCCGATCGCCCCGGCCGGCGAACCCGAGCGCTACGTCCGGCTGTTGGTCTCCGACCGCCGGCACGCCGGTCTCGGCATCGGCGCGGCGCTGCTCGCCCACGCCGCCGAGGAGACCCGGCGGGCCGGCGCCGCGCTGCTGCGGGTCGACTGCTGGGCGGGCGGCGGCGGTGCGCTGGTCGCCTTCTACGAGCGCAACGGCTTCACCCGCACCGACCGCTTCCTGGACGGCAGTCGGCCCGGGCAGGTGCTGGCCCGCCGGATCGGCCGAGCGCCCTCCGCGGTAGGCCCCGGGGCCGGGGTCGGGGGGTACCGGTAGCCTGGGGGCGGTGATGATCATCCGGCGGAGGGGGACGGGATGGGTCTGCGACTGACCTGGCAGGAACTGGCGGCGTACCGGGCGAGGGTGCGGGGCTGCCTGCTCGGCGGGGCGATCGGGGACGCCCTCGGCAACCCCATCGAGATGAAGTCCATGGTCACCGTCGAGGCCGAGCACGGGCCCACCGGCATCACCGGGCTCGTGCCGGACCGCGAGGGCGTGATCGGCCGGATCACCGACGACACCCAGATGACACTGTTCTCCGCCGAGGGCTGGATGCAGGGCTACCGCCGCATCCAGGCCAGGGGCATCAGCGGCGCCGAGACCGCCCTCGTCAAGGACGCCTACCTGCGCTGGCTGGAGACCCAGCGGCACCCCGGCCCGCTGCCCCACGAGGGCCTCCGGCACCGCTGGGGCGACCTGCGCGAGCAGCAGTGGCTGTACGCCCGCCGCGCCCCCGGCCGCGCCTGCGAGTTCGGCCTCCAGGAGGACCACACCCCCGACGCGCACGCCCCGGTCGACGGCAGCCCGGGCCCGGTGAACCCGGACTCCAAGGGCTGCGGCTCCGTCATGCGTTCCGCCCCCTTCGGCTTCACCGGCCGGGGCATCACCGGCGGGGGCGACCTGCACGCCTTCGAACTCGCCGCCCGCTGCTCCCGGATCACCCACGGCCACCCGACCGCCCAGCTCGCCTCCGGCGCCTTCGCGGCCATGATCAGCCGCCTGGTCGACGGCGAGTCGCTGCCGGACGCCGTCCGCAACGCCATGGACCTGCTCACCCGCTACCCCAACCACCAGGAGACCCACGCCGCGCTGGAGCGGGCGGTCGCCCTCGCCGCGGCCGGCCCGGCCACCCCGCGGACGGTGGAGAGCCTCGGCGGCGGCTGGACGGCCGAGGAGGCGCTCGCCATCGGCGTGTACGCCGCCCTCGCCCGCACCGAGTTCTGGGAACACCGCACCCCGGTCGAGTCGGCCCTGCTGCTGGCGGTCAACCACTCCGGCGACAGCGACTCCACCGGCTCGATCTGCGGCAACCTGCTCGGTGCCCACCACGGCGACGCCATGCTGCCGCCGGAGTGGCTCACCCGGATCGAGGGCCGTGCGGTGATCGCCACCGTCGCCGACGACTTCGCCGCGATCGTCCACCCGGGCGAGAAGCGCCCCTGGGTGTACTCGGCCTGACGGGCGTACGGATGCCTCCCCGGCGAGGTGCCCGTACGCCCTGTGGAGATCCGCGCTAGCGCTGACCCCCGGCGGGCCGGGAGAGGCGGTGGACGACGCTCGGGCGCAGTGGGCTGCCCTCGGGGGCGTACGGGTCGTCGAAGTCCTCGGCCGGGTCGCGGACCATGCCGAGGCGCTGCATCACCGCCTGCGAGCGGCGGTTGGCGGCGGTGGTGACGGCGAGGACCTCGGGCAGGCCGAGGGTGTCGAAGGCGAAGTCGAGGCAGGCCCGGCCGGCCTCGGTGGCGTAGCCGTGGCCCCAGGCGTCGCGGGCGAGCCGCCAGCCGACCTCGACCCCGGTGAAGGGCATGTCCTCGTCGACGTCGTCCAGCCCGGCGAAGCCGACGAACTCCCCGGTGGCAGCGGCCTCGACCGCCCACCAGCCGTAGCCGCGCCGCGCCAGGTCGGCGCGGAAGGCGGCCACCCCGGCGTCGCACTGCTCGCGGGTGAGCAGGTCCCCGAGGTGCTCGCGCACCGCGGGGTCGGCGTTCATCGCCGCCCAGGGGGCGAGGTCGGACTCCCGCCAGGGGCGCAGGGTGAGGCGTGCGGTGTGCAGTTCGGTCATGGCCCGAGCCAACCCCGGGCGGCCCGCCGTGTCGACCGGGTTTCCCGGGGCCGGTGGGCTAGTCGGTGCTGCCGGTCAGTTCCTCGGCGAGCGAGCGCTGGAAGGCGGTGACGATGGCCTGCACCACCAGGGGCTGGATGCGGTCGGTGAGGCTCTTCATCCGGTCCAGGTCGGCCGGGGCGGGGGCGCTCTCCCGGTAGGGCTTCCACACGGTGTCGCGGAAGAGCCGGTGCAGGTCGTGCGCGGTGGCCTGGCTGTGCAGCCGGACGACGGCGCGGGCCGCCAGCAGGGTCTCCAGCGGGATCGGCACGTCCAGGATCCGCACGCCGAGCGGCAGCAGCCCGGGGTCGGTCTTGAAGACGTCGGGGTCCTCGGTGCGGTGCAGGGCACCCATGGCGGCGAGCCGGTCCAGGTCGGCGTCGGAGGGGTCGCGGCCGATCCGCCGGGCGAGCTGCTCGCGGTCGGTCTCCTCGGCGGCCTCCGGCGTCCAGGAGGCGACCAGGGCGCGGTGGATGGCGAGGTCCAGCGAGCCGATGTCCTCGGGGAGTTGGGCGAGGTAGCGTTCGATCGCCGCCAGTGTGAGGCCCTGCCGCTGGAGTTCCTCGATGAGTTCCAGCCGGCCGAGGTGCTCCGGCCCGTACAGGCCGACCCGGCGCGGGCCGAGCTCGGGTGGCGGGAGCAGGCCCTTGGCGGCGTAGAAGCGCAGCGTGCGGACGGTCACCCCGGCCCGGGCCGCCAGTTCGTCGACGGTGAGCTGCGGTGTGTCTGCTGTCATCCGGTGCAACCTCTTCCGCCCGTTCGCCCCGCCGGGTGCGGCAGTCCTGCTGTGACAGCACCAGTGTGACAGTGCCGCGACCTGCCGGTCCACCACGTCCGCCCGGCCGGGGGCCGTCCCGTTCCGCGCGCTTCGATGCGGCACCCGCACGCATCGGCCGGCACGGCCTAGGCTGGCGGTCATGAGCCCTTCGATCGCCACCAACACCCGGGTGGAGCTGGCCGAGTTGCTGGACTTCGTCCGTCCGCGCCACCGGGCGCTGCTGCTCACCCGCCGTGCCGACGGCACCCCGCAGGCCTCCCCGCTGACCTGCGGGGTGGACGACTCCGGCCGGATCGTGATCTCCACGTACCCCGAGCGGGCGAAGACCCGCAACGCCCGGCGGGACTCCGCGGTCAGCGTGGTGGTGCTCTCCGACGAGTGGGACGGCCCCTGGGTGCAGGTGGACGGCGAGGCCGAGGTGCTGGACGGTCCGGAGGCCGTGGAGCCGCTGGTGGAGTACTACCGGAACATCGCCGGCGAGCACCCGGACTGGGACGAGTACCGCGAGGCGATGCGCCGGCAGGGCAAGTCGCTGATCCGGATCACCCCGCGGCGCTGGGGCCCGGTCGCCACCGGCGGCTTCCCGGCCCGCCTGGTGCAGGACCGGTAGGAGGCCGTCCGGACTGCCTGACTGCCGGAGAGCCGGACTGCCCGAGGGGCCGGTGCCGGGACGTCCCTCGGCACCGGCCCCTCGGGCCGACGGGTGTACCCCTGCGGTCAGGCCCGCGAGCGGCGGCGGGCCGCGACCAGGGCGGCGGCACCGAGCGCGACGGCCGTGCCACCGGCCGCGGCGATGCCGGCGAGCGGCGCGTCGGTGCCGGTGGAGGCCAGCCGGTCGGCGCCGGTGGTCGCCCCGGTGCCGGTCGTCCAGGCGGTGGTCGTGCCGGTGGTGGCCGTGGTGGTCCCGGTGGTGGCGGAGGTCGGGGTGACGGTGCTGCCGCCCTTGCCCTGCGTGCCGGTGCCGCCCTGGCCCGTGGTGCCCTGACCGGTGGTGGTCCGGCCGGCCCGGAGCGCCTCGGGGGTGCCGGCGGCCAGCGCGGCGAGGGCGGCCTTCCGCACCTCGGGGCCGCCGGTCTCGGCGAGCTGGGAGACCCTGAGCCGGTCGTCGGCGGCCCGGATCGAGGGCAGGTCGGCGAGGAACTCAGCACGTCCGCGTCGGTGCCGTGCATCGCCTTCTCGGCCGCCTCGCGCAGGATCCGGCCGATGCCCTTCTCGCCGAGGATCCGGGCCAACCTTGATCCGGTTGTCGTCGGCGACGATCTTCTTCAGCTCGACGGTGAGGAAGCGCTCGATCTCGGCGTCGGTGCCGCTCATCGCCTTCCGGGCGGCCTCGCGCACGCCGCGTCCGGTGGCCGGGTCGGCGACCAGCTGCATCAGCCGGACCCGGTTGTCCTGCGCCCGCAGCTTCGGCAGCTCGACGGTGAGGAAGTGCCGGCGGTCCTGCGGGGTGCCGGCGAGCGCCTTGGTGGCGGCCTCGCGGACGCCGCGGCCGGTCCGCGGGTCGGCCAGGATCCGCTCGATCTCGGCGCGGTCGGCCGCGTCCTGCTCGGCCGCGTCGTCGGAGGCGGGGCCGCCGGCCGGCGCGGGAGCCTGGTCCGAGGCCGGCGGCGCGTCCGACCGGGACCGGCCGGCCGGCAGTTCCTCGGCCGACGCGGGTGCGGCGGCGAGGGCGACAGGTGCGGAAACCGCTGCCACGAGCGCGGCAGCGGCCAGCGAACGACGGATGTTCGCGAATCCCCCGGAATGATGATCAGACGTCACACCGTCTTCGCGGATCTTCACGCGCGACAGCGGATGTGATCGTACATCAATCATCTTGTATGTCAGCGAACTTACCCGTCCGGAGCCCCTCGGGCGGGCCGCGGAGGCGGACCGAGGGCGGCCCGCACGAGGTCCAGCACCTCCTGGTCGGTCAGACCCGAAGTCCGCGCCTCGGCGACCAGGGCGTCGGCGGCCGCGCCGAGACGGGCCCGGCCCGGTGACGCGGCGTCGGTGATCTGCGCCCCGCGGCCGCGGCGCAGGTCGATCAGCCCCTCCTCGCGGAGGATCTGGTAACCGCGCAGCACGGTGTGCATGTTGACGTCGAGCGAGCCGGCGAGGGTGCGGGCGGGCGGCAGCCGGTCGCCGGGCCCCGCGGAGCCCTCGGCGACGGCACGGCGGACGCAGGCGGCGATCTGCTCGGCCAGCGGCTGCGGGGAGGCGGGATTCACGCGGAAGAGCACGGGCGGTCCTCCCGGGAGCGCCGGACGAGGGCGTCGAGCAGCCCGACGGCCGTGCCGGCGTCGGGGGCGGAGACGGTGAACTCCCGTCCGTCGGTGAGCCGTACGGCGACGGCCTCGCCGGGCCGTAGCACCAGGCCGCTGCGCCCGGGCCCGGAGCGGTACCCCTCGTCGCCGAAGACCCCCGTCCACCGGACCTCACGGCGGTCGGCGGCGGCGATCCGCTCCAGCGGCAGCTGCACCCAGGGCCGGCGGACCAGCGGCAGCCGGACGGTCAGGCCGTTCCGGTCGACGGTGACCCGGACCCGGCCGGTGGCCGTGGTGAGCGCGCCGATCAGGGCGGCGGGCAGGGCCCCGGCGCCGGCCCCGGCGAGCAGCAGGACGGCGGCGAGCCCCAGCAGGGCGGGGCCGAGGGTACCCAGCAGCGGCGAGCCGACCGTACGGGACCAGGAGGCGGACTCCCCGGCGGCGAGCTCGATCGGGGCGGGCGCCGGGGGAGCGGCCGCGGCGGCCGGTGCCGGGCGGACGACCGCGCCGCTCAGCAGCAGGCCGACGGCCGCCGCGAGGACGGCGCCGCCGCCGCAGAGGGCCACGACGGTGCCCGGCAGGCGGGCGTCGGCGGCGCGGCCGGCGTGCGCGTTCGCGGCGGGCACCAGGCAGCACAGCGTGCCGAGCAGGGCGGCCGCCGCCCAGGTGCCCGCGGTCAGGGTGCGGCGGGCCCGGGCCGGCAGCGGGTCGGCGAGCGCCAGGCGGGCGAGGGCGCCGCCGATGAGCGCGATCAGCCCGAGCGAGGCGGCGAGGAAGCGCCACCCGGGCAGGGCGCCGTCGGCGCCGTCGCCGGAGAAGTGCACGGCGAGCGGATCGGGCAGCCGGGGCCGCAGCTTGGCGTACACCAGCAGGACGGCCGCGGCTGCGGCCGCGGTCGGCAGGACGGTGACGGCGACCGCGGCACGGGACGGCCGGGGCGAAAGGCGCGGCCGGGGCGGCAAGGACGGTCGGGTTAACGGCAGTGCGGGCACGGGGATCCCTCCGGGGACGCGGACGATCGCGGATTGTTCGTACCATGCTAGAACAATGTCGGCGCGGTGACGGAACGATCCGCGATCGTCGCTGCGAACCTCCGGTGCCTCCGCCCGGGAACGGCCCCCGGGCCGCCCGGGCCGTGCCGTCAGGCGGCCGTGAGCGGCAGCAGGTCGGCGTGGTGGCGGCGGGTGACCTCGGGGTGCGCCCGCAGGTAGCCCTTCAGCTCGTTCCGGCCGAACTCGGCGAACAGCGGGTTCGCCGGGTCCTGGGTGGCACCGGGCGCGTGGTGGGCCTGCGGGAACTCGAGCGGCTCGATGTGCGCGTCCAGCCGCGGGTTGTAGAAGAACGGCACCGAGAACCGCTCGCGGGCACCGGGCGGGCTGACCACCCGGTGGCTGGTGGCCTTCAGGTAGCCGTCGGTGGCGACCTCCAGCAGCTCGCCGAGGTTGACCACGAAGGCGCCCTCCATCGGCGGCACCTCCAGGAAGGAGCCGTCGGAGCGCTCCACCTGCAGGCCGCCGACGGTGTCCTGCAGCAGCAGGGTGATGAAGCCGTAGTCCTTGTGCGAGCCGACGCCCTGCCCGGCGCCGTCCGGTGCCGTCCCGGGGTAGCGGACCAGCTTCAGCCGCAGGTGCGGGTGGCCGGCGAATGCGTCGTCGTAGAAGTCCGGCCGGGCACCGATCGCGGTGAGCAGTTCGTGCAGCAGCCTGCGGGCGACGCCGCCGAGCCGGTCGATCCAGTGCAGCGAGGCCTCGCGCAGCTCGGGCAGCGCGTCGGGCCACTGGTTGGGGCCCTCCAGCCACCAGTACGGCGGCTCGCCGGAGCCGGGCACGTGCGGGGGCAGTTCGGCGCCGATGTCGAGCTGGTCGCGCCAGTCCCGGCTGCCGCCGGTGCGCTCGTCACCGGTCCGGGTGTAGCCGCGGAAGTGCGGGGAGTTCAGGTTGCTCACGGCCAGCCGGTCGGCCTCGGGGAGGCCGAAGAAGGCGTGCATCGCGTCGGTGAGCGCGGCGGTCTCGGCCGGGGTCACGCCGTGGCCGACGAGCTGGAAGAAGCCGACGTCGGTGGCGGCGGAGCGGAGTGCCGCGTGGAGCCGCGCGCGGTCCTGGGCGCTGCCGTCGGCCAGCGAGAGGTCGATGACCGGGAGGTTCTCGGCGCGGTCGTCGGCGCGGTCGTCGAGGGGTCCGGTGGAACCGGTGGGACGGGACTGCTGGGTCATGGGTGACATCACCTGGGTGTCGAATGCCCCGGCGGGCCCGGCGGTCGCCGGGGACGCTGCCGCTGCCGCGCCGGGTGTGGCCGGTGCAGCGGGGCCGGGGAAGGGTGTGTGCCCGAAGGGCGGAGGACGAGCGGGATCAGCCGGAGCGTCGACAGGACATGCTCGTGACGCGGAGCAGGTCCACGTGGCGACGGCTGACGAGAAGGATCACGCCACCAGCGTAACGGACCGCGACCCGGTGGTGGCCGGGCCCTCCCCCGGCACTCCCGCCGCCCGGGGCGGGGGCTCACCCGGCGAGTGCGCGGGCCGCCCGTTCCCTCAGCTCGTTCTTTCTCACCTTGCCGCTGACCGTCATCGGGAAGCCCTCGACCACGTGCACGTGGCGGGGGGTCTTGTAGTGCGCGAGCCGGCCGCGGCAGAACTCGGCCACCTCCTCGGCCCCGAGCGTGCCGGCCGGGTCGCGCAGCACCACGAAGGCGCAGATCTCCTCGCCGTAGCGCTCGTCGGGCACGCCGACCACCTGGACGTCGGCGATCGCCGGGTGGGTGTGCAGGAACTCCTCGATCTCGCGCGGGTACACGTTCTCGCCGCCGCGGATGATCATGTCCTTGATCCGGCCGACGACCGCCAGGTAGCCGTCCTCGTGCATCACCGCGAGGTCGCCGGTGTGCATCCAGCCCTCGTCGTCGATCGCCTCGGCGGTGCGCTCCGGCTCGTTCCAGTACCCGATCATCACCGAGTAGCCGCGGGTGCACAGCTCGCCGGGCTCGCCGCGGCCGACCGTCCGCCCGGTCTCCGGCTCGACGACCTTCACCTCCAGGTGCGGCAGCACCCGGCCGACCGTGCCGGTGCGGTGCTCCAGGTCGTCGTCGCGGCGGGTCTGGGTGGAGACCGGCGAGGTCTCGGTCATCCCGTACGCGATGGCCACCTCGGCCATGTGCATCTCGGTCTGGACCCGCTTCATCACCTCCACCGGGCAGGGCGAGCCGGCCATGATGCCGGTGCGCAGCGAGGTGAGGTCGTGGGCCGCGAAGTCGGCGAGGCCCAGCTCGGCGATGAACATCGTCGGCACGCCGTACAGCGAGGTCGCCCGCTCGGCCTGGACCGCGTGCAGGGTGGCGGCCGGGTCGAAGCCCTGGCCGGGGATCACCACGCAGGCGCCGTGGCTGAGCGCCGCGAGGTTGCCCATCACCATGCCGAAGCAGTGGTAGAAGGGCACCGGCAGGCAGATCCGGTCCTGCTCGGTGTACCCGACCAGCTCGCCCACCCAGAAGCCGTTGTTGAGGATGTTGCGGTGCGAGAGGGTGGCGCCCTTCGGGAAGCCGGTGGTGCCCGAGGTGTACTGGATGTTGATCGGGTCGTCCGGCGCCAGGTCGGCGGGGAACCCCCCCTCCCCGTCGAGCTCCAGGAACTCCGGGTCGCCGATCCACAGCGTCTCCCGCAGGCCCGGGCACTCCTCGCGGACCTCGGCCACCATCGCCCGGTAGTCGCTGGTGCGGTACTCGGGCTGGGCGACCAGCAGGCCCACCCCGGACTGGTTCAGCGCGTACGCCAACTCGTGCGTCCGGTAGGCGGGGTTGATGTTCACCAGGATCGCGCCGAGCCGGGCGGTGGCGTACTGCACCAGCACCCACTCCGGGCAGTTGAGCGCCCAGATGCCGACCCGGTCGCCGCGGCCGACCCCGCGCGCCCGCAGGCCGCGGGCCACCCGGTCGACGTCCCGGCCGAGTTCGGCGTACGTCCAGCGGCGGCCGCTCGGCACGTCCACCAGCGCCTCGCGCTCCGGGTGGGCGGCGACCGCCCGGTCCAGGCACTGTCCGATCGTCTCGTCCAGCAGCGGCACGTCGGTGCGGCCGTGCGTGTGGGACGCCTGTGCGGTCACCGTTGACCTCCTGGGCCGGTCGCGGCCGGGGGACCGGCCGGGACCAAGGCTTGCCACCGGACGCCGCCGCGTCAAGGGCACCCGGCCCGGCGCGCCGCCGACCGCCCCGTGGGGGAGTAGCGGGGAGGACCGGCGAGCGCTGTCACGGAGTTGTGACGAAAGCGGGAAGAAAACCGGTTCGTGGCGGGGCGATGGTTCGCCTAGGGTCGATCCCATGGCGCGTCACAACTCCATCGGTTACCGCAAGAAGGTCCTTCTGGCTGCTCGTCTGGTCGGCGCGAGCGCCCTGGGCGGCGTCCTCGTCGCGGGCCTGGCCCTGCCCGCCGTGGGGGCCGCCGGGCTCGGCGCGCAGTCGGCGGTGGAGGACTTCGACAGCCTGCCGGACGACTTCAGGACGCCACCGCTCTCGCAGGCGTCCACCGTCTACGACGCGGCCGGCGGCACGATCGCCACCATCTACAGCCGGGACCGCACGGTCGTCGGCGCCGACGCCGTGTCGCCGCTGGTCAAGACCGCCCTGGTGGACATCGAGGACAGCCGCTACTACCAGCACGGCGCCGTCGACCTGAAGGGCGTGCTGCGCGCGCTCAACTCCAACGCCGCCTCCGGCACCACCGCGCAGGGCGCGTCCACCCTCACCCAGCAGTACGTCAAGAACGTCTTCGTCGACCAGGCGGGCGACGACGTGCAGAAGGTCCAGGAGGCGCAGCGGCAGACCCTGGACCGCAAGATCCGCGAGCTCAAGTACGCCATCAAGGTCGAGGAGACCCTGACCAAGGACCAGATCCTCGCCAACTACCTCAACATCACCTTCTTCGGCGAGAAGGCGTACGGCATAGAGACCGCCGCCCAGCGGTACTTCAGCGTGCACGCCAAGGACCTGTCGCTCCCTCAGGCCGCGCTGCTGGCCGGCCTGGTGCAGTCGCCGTCCGCCTACGACCCGATCGTCAACCCGGCCGCGGCCAAGACCCGGCGCGACACCGTGCTGCGCCGGATGGCCGAGCTCGGGCACATCACCGCGGCGCAGGCCGCGGAGGCGATCGCCACCCCGGTGGAGCTGAAGGTGACCCGGGCCCACCAGGGCTGCATCACCGCGGGGACGGGCGAGGGCTTCTTCTGCGACTACGTGCAGCGGGTGGTGCTCTCCGACCCGGCCTTCGGCAGGACCCCGGAGGAGCGGAAGGCGCTGTGGAAGCGCGGCGGCCTCCAGATCCGCACCACCCTCGACCCCAAGGCGCAGAAGGCGGTGCAGCAGGCCGTCACCGCGCACGCCGCGCCGTCCGACCGGCCGGCCGCGGTGATGTCGGTCGTCCAGCCGGGCACCGGCAAGGTGCTGGCGATGGCGCAGAGCCGCCCGTACGGGCTCGGCAAGGACCAGACCACGATCAACCTGAACGTGCCGAAGAAGATGGGCGGCGGCCTCGGCTTCCCGACCGGCTCCACCTTCAAGCCGATCGTGGCGGCGGCGGCGCTGGAGAACGGCGTCCCGGTCAGCCGCACCTACACCTCGGGCTACAGCATGCCGTGGCCGGCGATGCAGGACTGCTCGGGCGGCCGCTTCCCGGAGAGCGGCGAGGTGCACAACGACAGCCGCACCCTCGTCGGCAGCTTCGCCATGCCGGCCGCGATGAAGCAGTCGGTCAACACCTACTTCGCCAACCTGGAGGCCGAGACCGGCCTGTGCGAGGTGTCGAAGACGGCCGCCAAGCTGGGCATCACCCAGCAGGCCGGCGGCGAGAAGCTCAGCGTGGTGCCGTCGATGACCCTCGGCAGCAACGACCTGACGCCGCTGGAGATGGCGGGCGTGTACGCGGCGTTCGCCGCCCACGGCACCTACTGCGCGCCGACCGCGATCACCTCGGTGACCGGCCCGGACGGCAAGGCCCTCGCGGTGCCGAAGGCCTCCTGCACCGAGGCGCTGTCGCGGACCACCGCGGACACCGTCACGGCGATGCTCCGCGGCGTGGTCGAGGACGGCGGCACCGGCGCCACCGCCGGCCTGTCCGACCGGGAGACGGCCGGCAAGACCGGTACCACCAACGAGGGCCGGCAGGTCTGGTTCGTCGGCTACACCCCGGAGATGGCCGCCGCGACGGTCGTCAGCGACACCATGAACCCGGCCCCTCTGGAGGGCCAGCGGATGGGCGGCGAGCGGATCGACGCCGCCTTCGGCGGTGCGGTCGCCGGTCCGATCTGGCGCCAGGCCGTCGAGGACGCCCTGGACGGCGTCCCGGCCGGCGAGTTCACCGCGGTGCGGCTGCCGTCCGCCGCGGAGCCGTCCGGCTCCGAGCAGCAGACCCCGGGGACGGGCCGGCCGACCCGGGGCGGCGGGCAGCCGGCCACCGGGCAGCCGACCCAGGGCGGGCGGCCCACCCGGGGCGGCGACCAGACGGCCCCTGCCACGGGCCGGCCCGTCCCGGGCGGCAGCGGGCGTCCGACCCACGGCACCGGCGGGACCACCCCGGGTGCCGAGCAGCCCGGCCCGGGCGCGGGGCAGCCGAGCCCGAGCGGCGGTCAGTAACCGGTCGCGCCGTCGAGGCGCTCGCGCAGCAGGTCCGCGTGGCCGTCGTGGCGGGCGTACTCGGCGATCATGTGGACCAGGATGCGGCGCAGTGACACCGGCTGCCCGGTGGCCCGGTGCACGCCGGTGACGTCCAGCGAGGGGGCGGCGGCGACGATCTCCCGCGAGCGCTCGCACTGGGCCCGCCAGACGGCGAGCGCCTGCACCGGGTCGCCGTCGAGGGTCTCGAAGTCCTGGTCGGGGTCGTCGTCGGAGTAGTAGAGCATCTCCACCGGCAGCCCGGCGAACTGCAGGTGCAACCACCACCGCTCGACCCCGGCGAGGTGCCGCAGCAGCCCGTGCAGGGTCAGCCGGGACGGCGGCACCGCGTGCTCGGACAGCTGCGCGGCCGTCAACCCGGCGCACTTGAGGGCCAGCGTCTCGCGGTGGTGCTCCAGGTAGGCGGTGAGGATCTCCCGCTCGTCGCCGACCAGCGGGAGGGCGGGCCGGGCGCCGCCGTCGTCCCACGCCTGGGAGTAGTTCTGCGGCGGGATCTCGGGAACGGGGTTCGCCGTCGCGGGGTTCTCGGGATTCTCGGTCATCCCGCCAGCCTGGCACGGGCCGCCGACAGCGCCCGGGATCGGCGGTGCGTCAGGACGCCCCCGCGCCGAAGGGGCAGCCGCCGCCGGTCCTCCCGTCGGCGGGCCCGCCGGCCGGTGCCTCGAACGTGCCGAGCTCGCAGATGCGGTACCCCTCGGGGTAGCCGCGGACCTGCCGGCCGTCCCGGGCCAGGTGGGGCTCGCGGCGCGGCGGCAGCAGCCGGACCAGCCGGCCGCGCAGCCGCATCCCGCCGCGGACCACCGCGGTGAGGACGGCCGGCGGCCTCGGGTAGCCGAACGCCTCCCGCAGCGGGTCGTCCAGCAGGCAGATCGAGGAGCGCCGCATCTGGGCGCCGAGCGGGCGCGGGTACCAGCTCGCGGTGAGGTCCAGGGTCGCGTCGGAGACCGCCCGGCCGCCCTCGTCGAAGGCGAAGTTCGCCCGCTCGTAGGCGTCCAGCAGCCGCTCGAACTCCTCGTACGTCTCCGGGACGTCCCGCAGGCCCATGTGCCGGCCGAGCTCGCGGTAGTAGTTGACGGCGGCGCGGACCTCGTGCGCGGAGTACGGCCGCCAGCCGTAGTCGTCGAGCCAGCGCTTGGGCACCACCACGAAGGTGGCGAGGACGTAGACGAAGTCCTCGTTCGAGATCTCGTACCGCCGGTGCATCCCGTTCATCCGGCGGATCGCCTCACGGCCCTGCTCCGAGCCGAAGCCGTGCTCCAGCACGGCCTCCAGGATCAGCACGGTGTCGTCGTACCGCTTCTGGGCGCGCCCGGTGAACTCTCCCGTCCGGGCCAGCAGCCGGCCGATGGAGGGCACCGCGTAGGTGCGGTAGAGCGCGAAGCCGAGTGACTGGTTGGTGTCCCAGGGGAACTCGTACCAGCTGCTGATCCGGTAGATCTCCGCGTAGTCGGTCTCCGGATCGAGCTGCCGGATGCGGTCCAGCCAGTCGTGACGCTTCATCATGGACCTTCCGGCGGGCTGGTGCGGGAGCGGTCCCGACTGTAGGGGCTGTCCAAGATCACGGTCAACGGCGCCGGACGCCCTGCCGTCCGCCCGGTGGAGCGCCGTGCTGCCCGCCGGGCCGCGGGCCGTGTCGCGGAGGTGTGCGGACCGCCGCGGGTGCAGGGTGGAGGGGTGACGGTGCACGGACGGCGGCGCCCGGCTGCCCTGCGCGGGGCGTGGCAGCGAGCCCATGCGCTGGTGATGATCCCGCTGGGCTTCATCGTGCTGATCTCGGTGGTCGACCTCGCCTCCCCGACCGACGTGCACCTCGGCCCGCTGCTGGTGGTCGCCCCCGCGATCACCGCCTCCTTCGGCGGCCCCTGGCTCACCGGCCTGATCGGCGCCCTGGCGGTGACCGCGCAGCTGGTCATCGGGATCTTCCACGGCGGCCTGTTCACCACCAACCACGAGACCCAGATCATCGCGCTGATCCTGGTCTCCACGCTGATCGTGCTGTACTGCCGCGTCCGGGAGAGACGCGGGCGCGAACTCACCCGGGTGCGGTCCGTCTCCGAGACGGTGCAGCGGGTGCTGCTGCGGCCGCTGCCCGACCGGCTGGGGCCGCTGCGGCTCGCCGCCCTCTACCTGCCCGCCGAGGACGAGGCCCTGCTCGGCGGCGACCTGTACGCGGCCACCCGGGTGCCCGGCGCCACCCGGGTGCTGATCGGCGACGTCCGCGGCAAGGGCCTCACCGCGATCGAGGACGCCGCCCAGGTGCTCGGCGCCTTCCGCGAACTCGCCCACCACCACACCGGGCTGCCGGGCCTCGCCGCCGCCCTCGACGCCGGCTTCGCCCGCCACCTGGCCGAGACCGCCGGGAACGCCACCGGGAGCGCGGACGGGGACGACGCCGTCGAGCGCTTCGTCACCGTGCTGCTCGCCGACCTGCCCGACGACCCGGTGGAGCCGGTCCGGATCGCCAACTGCGGGCATCCGCCGCCCCTGTTGCTGGCCGAGGGCAAGGCCGTCCGCACCCTGGAAGCGGTCCATTCCGCCCCGCCGATCGGACTCGGCACCCTGCCCGGCGCGCACTACCGGCAGGAGGCCTACGACGTGCACTCCGGCGAGACCCTGCTGCTCTACACCGACGGCGTCACCGAGGCCCGCGACGGCGAACGCGCCTTCTACCCGCTCGCCGAACGCGCCGCGGACTGGGGCGGCGTCGAGCCGTCCGCGCTGGTCGACCGGCTCCGCCGCGACCTGCTGGCGCACGTCGGCGGGCGGCTGAAGGACGACGCCGCGGCGGTGGCCATCGAACGCGCCTGACCGGGCGGAGGCCCGGCAGCCGGAGACCGGGCAGGCGGAGGCTCAGGGGCGGGCCGGGCGCTCCTGGACGGCCCAGCCGTTGCCGTCCGGGTCGGCGAAGAACACGAAGGAGTTCCATTCCCCGCCCCTGCCCTCGGCCTTCACCCCGTCCTCGAAGTGCTGCACCGGGCTGACCTCGACGCCGCCCTCGACCAGGGCCGCCCTGGCCGCCTCGACGTCGTCCACCACCAGCTGCAGACCCTGCATCGAACCGGGCCGGGAGTCGCTGACCCCGGTGCCGATGATGATCGAGCAGGCCGAGCCCGGCGGGGTCAGCTGGACGATCCGGGCCTCCGCGCCGATCCGGGTGTCGGTGTCGACCACGAAACCGACCCGGTCGGCGTAGAAGTGCTTGGCCCGGTCCACGTCGGAGACCGGGACGACCACCACTTCGAGCTTCCAGTCCACGCTTCCCCGCCTCCGCTCGTCGCTCCCGCCTGCTGCGGCCCGGCCGCCGGCCCGCCTCCACCCACTGTGCTGGACGGGCCACTCGGCGTCCCGGCCGACACGCAGGGTCGCGGGCCGCGTGTTCCTGCAGCTCGGCCAGACGATTCGGACTCCAAGAGTGGCGAACAGATGTTCGATGCTGGGGGATCGCCGTTGCCGGCCCGTCGGGCCGCCACCAACCCGGTCGCCACCCGCTCCCGACCCGCTGCGGCTCGGCCTGTGACCCGGCCGGGGGTCAGGCCAGGGCCGCCGCCACGGCCGCTTCGGCGTGCAGCCGGGTGGTCGGGAAGACCGGCACCGGGCTGTCCGCGGGCCCGACCAGCAGCTCGATCTCGGTGCAGCCCAGCACCACGCCCTCGGCGCCGCGGGCCACCAGGCCGGCGATCACCTCGCGGTACGCGGCCCGGGACTCCTCGCGGACCACGCCGAGGCACAGCTCCTCGTAGATCACCCGGTGCACCTCGGCCCGCCCGGCGGCGTCCGGGACCAGCACCTCCAGGCCGTGTCCGGCGAGGCGGCCCCGGTAGAAGTCCTGCTCCATGGTGAAGGCGGTGCCGAGCAGGCCGATCCGGCGCAGCCCCGCGGCCCGGACGGCCCCGGCCGTGGTGTCGGCGAGGTGCAGCAGCGGCACGTCCACCGCCGCCTCGACCCGGTCGGCCACCTTGTGCATGGTGTTGGTGCAGATCAGCAGCAGGTCGGCGCCGGCCGCGGCCAGCGAGCGCGCGGCCCCGGCCAGGACCTCGCCCGCCTCGTCCCAGCGGCCGGCGGTCTGCAGCCGCTCGATCTCGGCGAAGTCGACCGAGTACAGCACGCACTTCGCCGAGTGCAGCCCGCCGAGCCGTTCCTTGGTGAGCTCGTTCAGCAGCCGGTAGTACTCGGCGGTCGACTCCCAGCTCATTCCGCCGATCAGTCCGATCGTCCTCATCGCGCCACTGTCGCACACCGCCCGGCCGGGCCCCGCCGGGGGTTCGGCCGGGGGTTCAGCAGCACCGGCCCTCGGCGCAGGCCCGGGTGAAGTCGCCGGCCGCGAGCGCCCCGGCGGGGATCGTGAAGTAGAGCGAGCCGGCGTCGCCCCAGCCCCAGTTCAGTTCGGCGTCACCGGCGAGCTGCAGCAGGTGGACGGCGGGCCCGTCGGCGTCCCGGACGGTCACCGGGGAGCCGTAGGAGGTGTCCGGCCAGCCGAAGGCGCGGTGGCGGTCGGCGGTGTTGCCGTTCAGGCCCTCCATGGTGTCGAGGAGCAGCGAGGGGGCGCCCCAGTGCGCGTCCCGGTCGAAGGGGAGGTCCTCGTCCTCGACGTCCCAGCAGTCCGGGAGCATGACGACCCCTTCGGCTCGGACGGGCACCGCGGGGTAGCGCGTCGCCGGTCCGGGCGCGTCCGTCTCCACGGCCCGCGCCGGGTCGGCGGGGAGCACCCGGTACATCGCGGGGGAGGAGGTGTCGAGCTTCGCGTACTGCTCGTACGGGACGTCCGGGTCGAGTTGGAAGAAGTTCAGCAGGCCGGGCCGGACGGGCAGGTGGCCGCCGAGCCAGGGGGCGAGCGCGTCGGTGTCGAGGACGGCGAGCAGGGAGAGCGGCATGCCGTCGTGGACGGGCCACGGGGTGCCGGGCTCCAGCAGGGCGGGGCCGCCGAGCCGGCAGCGGCCGGTGGCCGGGGTGCCGCCGGCAGGTCGCTCCAGCCGGAAGCCCCGGCGGGCCATCGCGGCGAACTGCCCGCCGGCCTCCTCGCCGAGCCGTTCGGTGCAGATCAGGTGCAGGGCGGCGTCGTCCTCGAACTCCATGCCCGTGATCGTCCCAGGGCCGGGGAAACCGGTTGGCAGGGGGTCGCTTCGGCGGGTACGACTGGTGGCCATGACCCTCACCGCGCCCGGTTTCGCCCCCGTCCCGCTCGACCTCGGGGACGTCCTCCTGCTGCCCTGGGGTGCCGGTCTGCTGCGGTACGCGCCGGGCGTCGCCCGGATCACCGCGGACGAGGAGGTCGCCCTGTGGAACCCGATCCGCGAGACCGACCCCGAGGCCTGGATCCTCGGCCACGCGGACGGCGGCAGCGGGGACGTGGCGGGCTTCGCCGTGCTGGACGCGGCCACCGCGGCCCTGCTCGGCACGGTCGGCCTGTACTGGCCGAACCGTGCCGACGGGCAGGCCGCCATCGGCTACCGGCTGCTGCCGGAGGCCCGCGGCCGCGGCGTGGCGACCCGGGGCACCGCGGCGGCCGCCCGCTGGGCGTTCGCCACCGCGGGTGCCCGCCGGATCGAGCTGTGCCACGCCGTCGGCAACACCGCCTCCTGCCGGGTCGCCGACCGCTGCGGCTTCCCGCTGGAGGGCACCCTGCGGGCCTCGCACCGCTACGGCGACGGCCGCCACCACGACGAGCACCTGCACGCCCGCCTCGCCGGCGACCCGGAGCCGGTGGCCCTCGGCGCGGCCCGCTGAGGGTTCACCCCCGGGCGGTCGGCATGCCGATCAGCACCGGTCCGCCGGCCGGGGCGCGGGTGCAGGCGTCGTGGCAGTCGGCGTCCAGGCTGCAGCAGAGCGAGCAGACGGTGCCCTCGTGGAACGGGCAGTGCGCGGTGTCCGGTACCTCGTACGCGGTCTCGCAGACCGTGCACACCCGGGTGTCGGTGGCATCCGCGTTGCCGGCGTCCGGGTTGGGCCGGGCCAGGTAGTAGCGGCCCCCGGTGGCCTTGGCGATCAGCGGGCTGAGCGCCATGGCCAGCACCAGGGCGATGAACGGGCTGAAGGCCTTGGCGTACGTGCCGAACCAGCCGAAGAACGCGGCGATCGAAACGGCGGCGGCCACGCACATCGCCCCGAAGCCGGCCGGGTTGACGGCGTACAGGTGGGCCCGCTTGAACTCGATGTGCTTCGGGCTCAGCCCCAGCGGCTTGTTGACCACCAGGTCGGCGGTGACGGCGCCGATCCAGGCGATCGCCACGTTGGAGTAGAAGCCGAGCAGGCTGCCCAGGGCGCTGAACATGTCGAGCTCCATCAGCAGCAGAGCGATGCCGCAGTTGAGGAAGATGTACCAGACCCGGCCGGGGTGGCGGTGCGTCAGCCGGGAGAAGAAGTTCGACCAGGACAGCGAACCGGAGTAGGCGTTGGTCGAGTTGATCTTGATCTGCGAGACGACGACGAACAGTCCGGCCAGCGGCAGCGCCGCCGCGCCCAGCCAGGGCCGCAGCGACTCCACGTACGGCGCGATGGGCTCCAGCGCCCTGGTCTCGCCGACCGCGTCCAGTGCGGCGAAAGCCAGCAGCGCGCCGCCGAGTTGCTTCAGCGCGCCGATCACCACCCAGCCCGGGCCGGCGGCCAGCACCGCGAGGTCCCAGCGGCGGGCGTTCTCCGGCGTGCGCCTCGGCATGAACCGCAGGTAGTCCGCCTGCTCGCCGATCTGGGCGATCAGCGACAGCGCCACGCCCGTGCCGAGCCCGAAGCCGAGCAGGGTGAACCCGGAGCCGACCCCGGCGGTGCCGCCGAAGTGCGTGAACCCGCTGAAGACACCGGGGGAGTGGAACGCCAGCACCACGAAGGGCGCGACCAGCCCGACGATCCACACCGGCTGCGTCCACGCCTGTATCCGGGCGATCCAGCTCATCCCCTTGAACACGATCGGGATCACGACCAGTGTGGTCAGCAGGTAGCCGACCGGCAGCGGGACGTGCAGCACCTCGTGGAGGGCCTGCGCCATGATCGAGCCCTCGAGGGCGAAGAAGATGAACGTGAAGCTCGCGTACACCAGCGAGGTCAGCGTCGAGCCCAGGTAGCCGAAGCCCGACCCGCGGGTCAGCAGATCCATGTCGACGCCGTTCGCCGCACACGCCCGGGCGATCGGGATGCCGGTCAGGAAGATCACCACGGCGGCCGTCAGGATCGCCGCCAGCGCATTGGTGAAGCCGTACGACATCACGATGCCCGCACCGATCGCGTAGTCCGCGAGGTAGGCGATGCCGCCGAGCGCGGTCGACGCCACCGCCGTCGGCGACCAGCGGCGGAAGGAGTGCGGCGCGTACCGCAGCGAGTAGTCCTCCAGGGACTCGTCCGCCGCGCTGCCGCGGTACGAGCGGCGCGGCCCGGTCTGCGGCCGCCCGCCGTCGTCGGGCCGGGTCGGGGTGTGCGGGCTGGTCGTGTCGGTCATGTCACCGCTCCCGTCTGTCCTCGGGTTGTGCGGCGAGGGTAGGGACGAGGGGTTAAGTGCACCGGCGCGCCGCGGTTTCACCGCCGTAACCGCATCCGGTCGGTGACGCACCGTCAACCGGACACGCCGACGGGCCGCACGGCGGGGCCTGCCGGCCGGCAGTCCGGCAGGCCCGCGGCGCGGTCAGCCCAGCGGTTCGCGGCCCTTGCCGGGCGGGCCGGCGAAGGCCTGCACGATCGGCAGCCAGGCCCGCGCCGTGTCCCCGACCGCGGTCAGCGCGAGGTCGTCGAGGTGCCGCCGCCGGGTGGCGAGCAGGCAGAAGTCCAGTGCGGGGCCGGTGATCCGGTCGGCCGCGTCCTCGGCACCCCACGTCCACGACTCGCCCGCCGGTCCGGTGAGTTCGACCCGCACCGGCACCTGTGGCGCGGGCAGGCCGTGCACCGAGAACGCGAACCCCATGGTCCGCACCCCCAGGTGCGCGATGTGCCGCAGCCGGGCGGTCGGCGGCCGGACGGCGCCCAGCGCGTCGGCCACGTCCTGCCCGTGCGCCCAGGTCTCCATCAGCCGGGCGGTGGCCATCGACGGCGCCTTCATCGGCGGCCCGAACCACGGCAGCCGGGTCTTCGGCGCGACGGCCGCCAACGCCGCCGCGAGCTCCGCCCGGCCGGCCCGCCAGCGGCCGAGCAGCACCTCCGGCGGTTCTCCGGCGCCCTCCGCCGCGCCGCGCTCCACCACGTCGAACCCCGCCTCGAAGGCCTGCTGCGCCTCGGCGGTGAACCGCTCCGGGTCGCTCGCCGCGAGCAGCGACCAGCGGTCCGTCCAGGCCAGGTGGGCCAGCTGGTGGGCGATCGTCCACCCCTCGGCGGGGGTGGCCTTCGCCAGTCCCGCGGCGTCCAGGTCCGCCACCAGGGCGTCCAGTGCGTCGCTCTCCGCCGCGAGGTCCGCGAGCAGCGCGGTGATGTCGGCCATCCGTCTCCCCTTCTCGTCCATTCCAGTGGTGGCCCCGTGGTGCGGGCAGGCCCCATCCTGCTGCCGCACGTCTCCCCTAACCAGGGGGCCCGTGTGAGAATCGCCCGGTGAGGAGCGCAGCCCCCGAACCCCCGGACACCCGCGCCGCCGAACTGGTCCGCTCCGCGGTGCTCGCGGACCTGGCCCGCCGGGTGGTCGCCGACTGCGGCGCGGACGTCGGCCTGGTCGGCGTGCCCGACGCCCGGGGCGCCCGGGACGCCGAGGGCGCCGAGGACGCCATGGTGCTGCGCCACTGGGCCGGCACCCGCGCCGACCTGCTGCACAACCTCCGGGTGCCGGCCGGCACCGGCCTCGGCGGCCGGGCCCTCGCCGAACGCGCGCCCGCCTGGGTGCCCGACTACCGGGCCGCGACCACCATCTCCCACCACTACGACGCGGCGGTCGGCGCCGACGACCTGTACGCGATGCTCGGCGTGCCCCTCGTCCACGACGGCGCGGTGCACGGCGTGGTGTACGCGGCGCTGCGCACCGTGGTGCCGTTCGGCGACGTGCGGATCGGCGCGGTCGCCGAGCTGGCCCGGACGGCCACCAGGGCGCTGGCCGGCGCCGCGGCCTGGGGCGGCCGGGCGGCCGGCCGCTGCGCGGAGGCGGGGCTCACCCCGCGCGAGCACGAGGTGCTGCGGTGGGCGGCGACCGGTCGGACGAACCCGGAGATCGCCGCCCGCCTCGGCCTCAGCAGCCACACCGTGACGGGCTACCTGAAGAGCGCGATGCACAAGCTCGGCGCCCGCAACCGGGTCGAACTGGCCGTCGCCGCCCGTGAGTGGGGCATCCTCGGCTGACCGGCATGAGGTGACGAACAGTCAGTTGACGTCGCGCTCCCGGCCGGACCAGTACGGCTCGCGCAGCCGGAACTTCTGCAGCTTGCCGGTGGCGGTGCGGGCCAGCGCGGTGCGGAACTCCACCGAGGTGGGCGACTTGTAGCCGGCCAGCCGCTGCTTGCAGTGCGCGATCAGCTCGGCCTCGTCGGCCTCGGCGCCCTCGCGGAGCACCACCAGCGCCTTGATGGTCTCGCCCCACTTCTCGTCGGGCACGCCGATCACCGCGACCTCCTCGACCGCCGGGTGCCCGTACAGGCAGTCCTCGACCTCGATCGAGGAGACGTTCTCGCCGCCGGTGATGATGACGTCCTTCTTGCGGTCGGAGATGGTGAGGTAGCCGTCGGTGAGGGTGCCGCCGTCCCCGGTGTGGAACCAGCCGTCCTGCAGCGCGGCCGCCGTCTCGTCGGGGCGCTCCCAGTAGCCGTCCAGCACGGTGTTGGAGCGGACGAGGACCTCGCCCTGCCCGTCCACCCGCACGGTGGTGCCGAGCGCGGGCGCACCGGCCTGCACCAGCTTCTCGGCGCGTTCGGCGGGCGGCAGGGCGTCCCACTCGGCGCGGGTGCGGTTCACGGTGACCGCGGGCGAGGTCTCGGTCAGTCCGTAGAGCTGCATGAACTCCCAGCCCAGTTCGGCCTCGACGCGCTGCACCACGGAGGTCGGCGGGGGAGCGCCGGCCACCACCATCCGCACCCGGTCCCGGCCGGGCACCGGCCCGTCCCAGGTCTCGGCGGCGGCGAGCACGGCGGCGACCACCGCGGGCGCGCCGCACAGGAAGGTCACCCCGTGCTGCTCGACGCGGCGCAGGATCTCGGTGCCGTCGACCTTGCGCAGCACCACGTGCTTGCCGCCGACGCCGGTGATCACGTAGGGCAGGCCCCAGCCGTTGGCGTGGAACATCGGCAGGGTGTGCAGGTAGACGTCCCGGTCGTTCGCCCCGAAGTGCAGGCCCATCAGCGTGGCGTTCAGCCACAGGTTGCGGTGGGTGAGCCGGACCCCCTTGGGGCGCGCGGTCGTTCCGCTGGTGTAGTTGATCGTCGCGGTGTCCGACTCGGCGACGGGGTGCCGCACCGGCTCGCGGTCGAAGGCGTACAGCTCCCGGTCGCTCTCCGTGCCGAGGACGAAGCGGTGCTCGACCGGCACCCCGGCCAGCGCGTCCGCCACCTCCGGGTCCATCAGCAGCACCGAGGCGCCGCTCTGCTCGACGATGTAGGCGACCTCCTCGGCCTTCAGCCGGAAGTTCACCGGCACCAGCACCCGGCCGAAGCCGCTCACACCGAAGAAGGAGGTCATCAGGCGGGCGGAGTTCTGCGAGACGAGGGCCACCCGCGCTCCGGGTCCGACCCCGAGCCGGTCGAGGCCGGCGGCCTGGGCGCGGGCCAGTTCGGCCATCCTGCGGTAGGTCACCTCGCCCCAGGACCCGGCCGGCTGCAGCGGCTCGTCGACGATCCCGATCCGGTCGCCGTACACCTGCTCGGCCCGGTCGAGGAAGTCCATCACGGAGAGTGGAGTCTGCATGGGGCCACTGTGCCCGCGGTCCCGGCGCCCGGACACCCCCGATCGGGGGTGTTACGCACAACGGCGTACCCCGTCGCCGGCCCGCCCCGGGCGGCCGCACCGCCGCGTGCGACGGCGCCGCGCGTCGCACCGCCGCGGCGGACGGACCGGACCCATGCTGGGGGTGACACGCTGCCGGACGGAGAGGCGGGCACAGCATGGCGAGGATCGCGGTCTTCGGCGCCAACGGGTCGATCGGCCGGTGCCTCGTCACCGAGGCGCTCGCGCGGGGGCATCGGGTCACCGCGGCCGTCCGCGACCCGGCCCGCTACCAGGGGCTGACCCCGGAGGTCGCCCGCGGCGACGTGCTCGCCGCCGAGGACGTCACCCGGGTCGCCGAGGGGCAGGACGTGCTGGTCAGCGCGGTCGGCGGCGGGGACGGCCCGGGTGCGCGGCGGCTGATCGAACCGGCCGCCCGGGCCCTGGTCGGGGGTCTGCGGGCGCTCGGCTCGGCTGCTCCGCGGCTGATCGTCGTCGGCGGCGCCGGCAGCCTGGAGACCGCACCCGGCGTCTGCGTCTGGGACACTCCGGGGCTGAGCGCCGACGTGCGGCAGATGATGCACGCGCACGGCGAGGCGCTCGCCTACCTGCGCACCGTCGTCGATCTGCAGTGGACGGTGCTGAGCCCGCCTGCCGACCTCCTCCCGGGCGAACGCACCGGGCACTACCGCACCGACGCCGACCGCCTGGTGATCGACGCCGAGGGCCGCAGCGCCATCAGCATCCCCGACTTCGCCGTCGCCCTGGTCGACGAGATCGAGCAGCCCCGGCACGTCGGCGAGCGCTTCACCTGCGCCCACTGACGGCCGCTGCCGAAGGCCGCTGGACGGTTCAGCCGATCTGCACCGAGCGCTTGGCCAGGCCCATCCAGAATCCGTCGATCACGCTGCGCTGGGTGCCGAGCTCCGCCTCGCCCGCGCCCAGGGTGACGAAGAGCGGTGCGAAGTGCTCGGTGCGCGGATGGGCGAAGCGGCCGGCCGGCGCCTTGTGCTCGAAGTCGAGCAGCGCGTCCACGTCCTTCGCCTCCAAGGCGCGGCGGCCCCAGTCGTCGAACTCGGCCATCACCGAGGAGACCCGGCCGTCGGTGCTGAGCGCCCGCAGGTTGTGGGTGAAGAAGCCGCTGCCCACGATCAGCACGCCCTCGTCGCGCAGCGGGGCGAGCCTGCGGCCGATCTCCATCAGCCGCTGCGGGTCGAGGGTGGGCAGCGACACCTGCAGCACCGGGACGTCCGCGTCCGGGAACATCTCCACCAGCGGCACGTACGCGCCGTGGTCGAGGCCGCGGTCCGGGATGTCCTGCACCGGCATGCCGGCGGTGCGCAGCAGCTTGCGCACGCCGTCCGCGAGGGCGGGCGCGCCGGGCGCCGCGTACTGCACCCGGTAGTAGTGCTCGGGGAAGCCCCAGAAGTCGTAGACCAGCGGGACGGCGGTGGTGGCGCCCAGCGCGAGCGGGGCCTCCTCCCAGTGCGCGGAGACCATGAGGATCGCGGTGGGCCTGGGCAGGTCGGCGGACCACGCGGCGAGCTGACCGGGCCAGACCGGGTCGTCGGCGAGCGGCGGCGCGCCGTGCGAGAGGTAGAGGGTGGGCATGCGCCCGGGGGCTGCGGTGCTCATGGTGGTCGTCCTCCGTGGCCTGTCACCAGTGGTTCAAATTTTAACCACCTGGTGTCGACGGTACACCCTCATTCAAATTTGAACAACCACGGTACGATCGACCCATGGACGAACCCCGTTGGCTGAACGAGAACGAGATGGCCGCCTGGCGCGGCTTCGTCGCCGCCACCAACCTCGTCGCCCGTCACCTCGAACGCCAGCTCAAGGAGGACGCCGGCCTCTCCCACACCCAGTACGAGATCCTCGTCCAGCTCTCCGCCGCCCCCGACGGCTCGCTGCGGATGACCGACCTCGCCGACCGCCTCCTCACCTCCAAGAGCGGCCTCACCTACCAGGTCGGCCAACTCGAACGCAGCGGCCTGGTCTCCCGGCGCTCCTGCCCCAGCGACGTCCGCGGCGTCTTCGCCGAGATCACCGACCGGGGCTGGGAGGCGCTGCGCGCCGCCGCCCCCGGCCACGTCGCCGCCGTCCGCGAGGCGCTCATCGACGTCCTCACCCCCGCCCAGCTCACCGGCCTCGCCGACAGCCTCGGCACCGTCGCCGCCCGGCTGCGCCCCCGCACCGACTGACGCGGCCCCGGCCGTCCCGGCGGCCCGGGGGCGGGCGGCCGGGGCCCGGTCCGGACCGCCCGCGGGCGCGCAGAGGAGGGCGGCGCGGAGGTCGAGGCGGTCCTGCGGCCGGTGGGGGAACGCGGCCCGGACCTCCGGCGGGGTGCCGAGCAGCAGCGCCGCCAGCGAATCGGTCTCCGCACTGCCGGCCACCGCGCCGGCCGGGGCGGACTCCAGCGCGTACGCGGCCTGCACCAGTGCCCCGCGCAGCGCGTCCGCACCGCCACCGGCGCCGCCGGTCCGGCGCCCGCCCGCAGGGTCCGCCGTCCGGTCAGCCGGGACTGCAACCGTGGCAGCGCGGCCCGCAGCGCGCGGATGGTCTCGGCCGGTGCGGCGGCGGTGAGCGCGCAGGCACCGCCCCGGCGGTCCGCAACTGATCGTCCCGGCGGACGTCTGCGGCGCCCGCTACGTCAGCGGCACCACCGAAGTCTGGCTCGGCGAACCCGTCCACCAGGGGGGCGATGCCAGTCAGGCGGCGTCGAGGGAGACCTCGGTCGACTTGATCAGGGCGATCACCGGGGTGCCGGCGGTCAGTCGCAGTTCGTCGGCGGCGTCCGCGGTGATCGCGGCGGTCAGCTCCACGCCCCCCTCGACCGCGATCCGCACGCTCGCCATGGCCGGGCCCGCCGTGACCTCGGAGACCGTGCCGGGCAGCCGGTTGCGGATGCTGAGTCCGCTGACCGGTCCGGTGGCCAGTGCCACCTCGGTTGCCTTCACCAGGGCGTTCACCTGGCTGCCGGTCTCCAGGCCGAGTTCGCGGACGGCCTCGGCGGTGACGGCCGCGGTGAGTTCGCGGCCGCCGGAGACGGCGACCCGGACGGTGGCCATCACCGCGCCGGTGGTGATGCCGGCGACGGTGCCGGGGATGCGGTTGCGGATGCTCAGGCTCATGGACGGGGCTTCCTCGGCGGTCGGGAGTCGTGGGCGGAGGGATGTCAGCCGAGGGCCGCGGCGCGGACGCAGAGCACGTCCGGCAGGTGGGAGGCGAGCAGCGACCAGTGGTCGCCCTCGTCCGCGCTGCCGTAGACCTCGCCGTTGCGGTTGCCGAAGTACACTCCGGCGGGGTCGGCGTCGTCGGTGCACAGGGCGTCGCGCAGCACCACGCCGTAGTGGGGTTCGTCCGGGAGGCCGTCCGAGAGCGGCTGCCAGGTCCCGCCGGCGTCGCGGGTGCGGAAGACCCGGCAGCGGTTGTCCACGGGCAGCCGGGAGTAGTCGGCGTTGAGCGGGAAGAGGTAGGCGGTGCCGGCGGTGCGCGGGTGCGTGGCCAGGCCGAAGCCGAACACCGCGGGCAGGCCGCCCCCGATGTCCGTCCAGCTGCCGCCGTCGTCCTCGCTGCGGTAGACGCCGCCGTGGTTCTGCAGGTAGAGCCGGCCGGGTTCGCCGGCGTCCCGGGCGACCTTGTGCACGCACTGCCCGTACTCCGGGTAGTGGTCGGGCAGGAACTCGGCGCGGATGCCGGTGTTGGACGGGGACCAACTGGCCCCGCCGTCCTTCGTCCGGTAGACGCCGCCGGTGGAGACGGCGACGGTGACGGCCCGGGCGTCGCGCGGGTCGGTGAGCACGGTGTGCATGCCCTGGCCGCCGAAGCCGGCGTTCCATTCGGTGCGCTGCGGGTGGTCCCAGAGCGCGCGGACGAGTTCGAAGGTCTCGCCGCGGTCGGTGGAGCGGAACAGCGCGGCGGGCTGCGTCCCGGCGTACACGACGTCGGGCGCCTCCTCGCCGGCCGGCTGCAACTGCCAGACCCGTTCCAGTGAGGTGCCGGTGTCCTCGGGGAAGCGCACGGCGGGCCGGGTCGGCTCCTGCCAGGTCGCGCCGAGGTCGTCGGACCACCAGACGGACGGGCCCCAGTGGCTGGAGTCGGCGCCCGCCAGCAGCCGCACCCGGCCGCCGCGGCGGTCGACGGAGACCGAGTAGACGGCGTTCATCGGGAAGTGGGGCCCGCTGAACTCCCACTTCTCGCGGTCGGAACTGCGGCCCAGGAAAAGGCCCTTCTGCGTTCCGACGGCCAACAGCACCTCGGTCATGCGCACCACCCGGTGAACGATCGCTGCCCCCGCGCCAGTCTCCTCCGGGCCCGGCACCGGCGCACGTCACCGCGCCGGTGCCGGTGCCCGTCCCGGCTACTCGCCGTCGCGCCAGGACTCCAGCAGCCGCAGCCAGACCTCGCTCACCGTCGGATAGGAGGGCACCGCGTGCCAGAGCCGGGCGACCGGCACCTCGCCGACCACCGCGACCGTTGCTGCGTGCAGCAGTTCGGCGACGCCCGGCCCGACGAAGGTCGCGCCGACCAGCACCTCCCGGTCGAGGTCGACCACGATCCGGGCCCGGCCGGTGTACCCGTCGGCGTACAGCTTGGCGCCGGCCACCGCACCGAGGTCGTGGTCGACGGCCCGGACCCGCAGCCCGGCCTCCTCGGCCGCGGCCAGGCTCAGCCCGACGGACGCGGCCTCCGGCTCGGTGAACACCACCTGCGGCGCCCCGGCGGTGTCGGCGGTCGCGCTGTGCGCACCCCAGCGGCCGCCGTCGATCCGCTCGCCGCGGGCCCTGGCCGCGATCGCCGCCCCGGCGATCCGCGCCTGGTACTTGCCCTGGTGGGTCAGCAGTGCCCGGTGGTTGAGGTCGCCCGCTGCGTACAGCCAGCCGCCGGGCACCCCGGTCACCGTGCAGCTGTCGTCCACCTCGGGCCACGAGCCGGGCGTCAGACCGACGCTCTCCAGGCCCAGTTCGGCGGTGTTCGGCCGACGGCCGGTGGCGAACAGCACCTCGTCCGCCGTCACGGTGGAGCCGTCCGCGAGGTCGATCCGGACCTCGCCGTCCCGGTGCACCCCGGTGACCTCGGCCTGCCGGACTTCGACGCCCGCGGCGGACAGCCCGTCCGCGACCAGCTCCCCGGCGAACGGCTCCATCCGGCCGAGCAGCGGCCCGCGGGCCAGCAGCACGACCTCGCTGCCCAGGGACCGCCAGGCGGCGGCCATCTCGACCGCGACCACCCCGCCGCCGACCACCGCGAGCCGCGGCGGCACCTGCTGGGCCGAGGTCGCCTCCCTGCTGGTCCACGGCCGGGCCTCGGCGAGCCCCGGCAGGTCGGGCAGCGCGGGCAGGCTGCCGGTGCACAGCGCGACCGCGTGGCGGGCCGTCAGCACCCGCCCGCCGTCGACCTGCACCGTCCGCTCGCCGATCAGCCGGCCGTGGCCGCGGACGAGGTCGATGCCGACCCCGTCCAGCCAGGCCACCTGGTCCTCGTCCTTCCAGTGGTCGGCGAAGGAGTCCCGGCGGGCCAGCACCGCCGCGGCGTCCAGCCCCGCGCCGACCGACACCCCGGCGACCGCCCAGGCGTGCGCGGCCGCCGCGCCCGGGCGCAGCAGCGCCTTGCTGGGCATGCACGCGTAGTACGAGCACTCGCCGCCGACCAGGCCGCCCTCCACCACGACCGTCCGCAGCCCGGCCGCAGCCGTCCGGTCGGCCACGTTCTCGCCGGTGGAGCCTCCGCCGACCACCACCACGTCGTACTCGTCCGCCGTCGTCACCCGTACCCCTCGCTCTCGCCGCTGCCGTCGGTCCCGGCCCATCCTGCCCCCTGCCGACCGCCCGGGCCGGGACCAACGCGACCGCGGACCGCTCGCAGCGGCGGGCAGGGGCGCCAGGTGCACCCGAGCCTGCCCCCGCCCGCCGCTCCCACACCTCCGGGCGACTCAGCGCACGGCCGCTGCCGGCTCCGCGGGCTCCCGCATCAGCCGCTGCGGGCGGCGCACCAGCAGGTAGCCGAGCCCGGTGAGCGTCACCACGCCCGTCCCGAGCACGGCCGCCCACACCTGGTACCAGGGCGCTCCGGGCGGGGCGAGCAGGGCCCGCGGCCAGCAGATGTTGACCACCTCCAGGCCCGTCCACAGCACGGCGAGCGCGTTGAGCGCGGTGCCCCAGCGCCCGTACGAGACCTCGCCGGCCGGGCGCCAGGTGCCGCGCAGCCGGGCGACCAGCGCCACCGCCGTGAGCAGGAAGAACGGCAGGAAGGTCGCGGCGGTGCCGAAGGCGATCAGTGAGCCGATCGCCGTCGACTCCAGGCCGAGCGGCAGCGCCGCGCAGCTGACCAGGGTGGCCGCGACCAGGCCGCCGATCGGTGCCTGGTGCCGGTTGACCTTGCGGACCTGGGCCGAGAACGGGAAGACGCCGTCGCGGGCCAGCGAGTACAGTCCGCGGGCGGCGCCGCCCTGCGAGGCCATCAGGCAGGCGGTGAAGCTGACCAGCACCACCACGACGAACGGCTTGGCCGACCAGTCGCCGAAGCCGGTGGTGACCGCGGTGGTCACCGGGTCGAGGTCGGTCCCGGCGACGACGGCGGCCGGGTCGGGGTGGGCCAGCGGCACGGCGACGGCGTTGAGGATCACCACCAGTCCGACGCCGAGCAGCGACCACCGCATCGCCCGCGGCACCTGCCGGGCGGCGTCCTTGGTCTCCTCGGCGGTGGAGACGCAGGCGTCGAAGCCGATGAACGCCCAGCCGCCGACGGCGACCACCGCGAGGAAGGACATCAGCGTGCCGGTGCCGGTGGCCGCCGGTGCGCCCAGGGTGTCGGTGAGCAGTCCGAGCCCGTGCTCGCGGAAGAACAGCAGCAGGGCGAGGCCGACCAGCACCGAGGCGATCGCCTCCGCGGCGATGCCCAGCGCGACGAACCGTCGCAGCAGGTTGATCCCGTACGCGTTGACCAGGGTGCAGCAGAGCATGAAGCCGAGCGCGGTCAGCACCAGCTGCGGGGGCGTCGGGGTGGCGCCGAACAGCGCGAAGAACCAGGGCGCGGCGAGGTAGGCGACGGTGGTGTTGGCGAACATCACCGCGAACTGCCAGAGCCAGCCGGTCAGCCAGGCGAAGGTGGGGCCGGCCAGCCGGCGGCTCCACTGGTAGGCGCCGCCGGCGAGCGGCCACTGCGAGGCGAGCTCGGAGTACACGCAGACCACCAGCAGCTGGCCGAGCAGGCAGACCGGCAGGGCCCACACCCAGGCGCCGCCGGCCACGCCCATGCCCACCTGGGCGACCGCGTACAGGCCGACCACGGGGGAGACCACGGCGAAGCCCATCGAGATGTTGCCGAGCACGCCGAGGCTGCGCCGCAGCTCCTGCCGGTAGCCGAGCGCCGCCAGCCGGTCGGCGTCCGCCGGCCCGTCCGGCCGGTTCGTTCCGGTGGGTCTGCCGGCCCGTGGGGGAGTGGTCGTCATGCGTCCGCCTTGCCTCGCGATCCGAAAACTAACTTAGTTAGTTATGGACCGTAGCCCCGACCCGGCGGTAACGGAAGGCCTCGACACCAGGCTGTAACGTGGCCGCTCGACCGGCACGCGCGAACAGGGGACGGAACACGTGGGGCGACCGACCAGGCCGATGCTCAGCAGGCAGGCGATCGCCGAGGCCGCCCTGGACGTCGTCGACACCGCCGGCCCCGACGGCCTCACCATGCGCGCCCTCGCCGACCGCCTCGGCGTGAAGGCCGCCTCGCTCTACAATCACGTCTCCGGCAAGGACGACCTGCTGGACGACCTCGCCGCCCTCGTCAACGCCGAGATCGACCTCGCCCCGCTCGACGACCCCGACTGGCGCCGCGGCCTCGCCCGCTACGCCCACGGCTACCGGGCCGTCTTCCTGCGCCACCCCAACACCATCGCGCTGCTCGCCCGCCGCCGGGTCGAGGCCGACCGCCAGCTGCTCACCTACGACGCCCTGCTCGCGGCCCTCGGCCGGGCCGGCCTCGACCCGGCGGACGCCGCCGAGGCCGCCGCCGCCCTCGACTACCTGGTGCTCGGCTCCGCCCTGGAGACCTTCACCGCCGGCTTCACCCGCGGCGCCGCCGAGTACCGCCCCCGCCACCCCGCCCTCGCCGGCGCCCTCGAAGCCTCCGCCGCCCGCGGCCCGGGCCTCGACGACCGCGGCTTCGACCTCGCCCTGCGCCTGCTGCTGGACGGCCTCGCCGCCCGCACCGCCCGCTGAGCACCCGCCCCGGACGGACACGGCTGCGCCCCCGGACCACCGGTCCGGGGGCGCAGCCGTCGTACGGGGAAGCGGCGGGGCTCAGGCCCGGGAGGCGGCCTCCGCCTCCGCGCGGGCCTTCGCGACCTTCGCGTGCACCTCGGCCATGTCCAGCCCGCGGGCCTGGCCGATCAGGTCCTCCAGCGCCGGCTCGGGCAGCGCGCCCGGCTGCGCGAACACCAGCACGCCCTCGCGGATGATCGCCAGCGTGGGGATCGACTGCACGTCGAACGCCGCCGCGAGCTCCTGCTGCGCCTCGGTGTCGACCTTGGCGAAGACGAGGTCCGGGTGACGCTCGGAGGCCTTCTCGAAGACCGGACCGAACATCCGGCACGGACCGCACCAGGCCGCCCAGAAGTCGATCAGCACGAAGTCCTTGCCCTCCGCGCCGGGGACGATCTCGTCGAAGTTCGCCGTGGTCAGCTCGACCGTGCTCATGGTGTCCTACCTGCCCTTCGGGAGTGGTCCGGTGGCGTCAACCCCGCCCGGCCCCGAGGTATTCCAAAAAAGTTTCGCGACCCGTTGAGTCGATCCGGCGCCGCGCCCGTACTCCTCGGTGTGGGCGCGGGGAGAGCGCCCGACGAAACCTGACTCACACCGTGGGGGAAACAGCCATGCCCGACTTCCGCCGTACCGCCCTGCTCGCCGCCTCGGCCGCCGCCGCGATCGCCCTGGTCACCGCCTGCGACCCGAGCGGCACCACCGACACCGCGGGCGGCACCACCGCCCCCGCCGCGAGCGCGCCCGCCAACCCGTCGGCGCCGGCCTCGTCCGCCCCGTCGGCGCCCGCGGGCGGCGGCACCGGGCTGCAGACCGCGAACTCCTCGACGCTCGGCACCATCGTCACCGACGGCAGCGGCTACACGCTGTACCGCTTCGACAAGGACACCGCCAAGCCGCCGGTGTCCAACTGCAACGGCGACTGCGCCAAGCTCTGGCCGCCCGTGATGGCGAGCGACAACCCGCAGCTCAAGGGCATCGACGCCAAGCTGGTCTCCACCGTCACCCGCGCCGACGGGAGCAAGCAGGTCACCCTGAACGGCTGGCCGCTCTACCGCTACACGCCGGACACCAAGCCCGGCGACACCAAGGGCCAGGGCGTCAAGGGCACCTGGTGGGCCGTCACCCCGACCGGCGGCAAGGCGGCGGCCGCCGCCTCGCCCGCCACCGGCGGCTACGGCTACTGAACCGTCCGGAGCCGTCGAGGGGTCGCCGACACCGGCTCCCGTCGGCGGCCCCGCCCGGCGGCACCGCCGCGCCGACCGGGGGCGGTGCGGCCCGCAGGTCGGGTGCGGCGCGGGCGCCCGCGCCGCACCCACCACCCATATCGACAGGATCCGGCCCCGACTTGAGGCCCGGACACCGCGGCGGACACCCCGCCCCGGGCCCGACTGTCCCGAACCCGTCCCGGCCCGGTCGCGACCCCGTCCCAGCACCCGTCCGACCCCGGCAACGTCTCGACCTGGAGGTGCACGTGCGCAAGGATGGCGCCGTGACCGAGCATCCGTACCGACGGAGGGCGGACGCGGGAGGTCCGCCCACCGGCGGCCCGGCCCCGGCGCCCGACGAAGAGCTGATGCGTGCCCTCTACCGGGACCACGCCGGCCCGCTGTTCGGCTTCGTGCTGCGCCTGGTCGGCGGCGACCGGCAGCGCGCCGAGGACGTGGTGCAGGAGACGCTGGTCCGCGCCTGGCGCAACATCCACCGCCTCGACGAGACCGCCACCGGGTCGCTGCGCCCCTGGCTGGTCACCGTCGCGCGGCGGATCGTGATCGACGGCCACCGCAGCAGCATGGCCCGGCCGCGCGAGGTCGACCCCGCGCCGCTGGAGCTGCTGCCCGCCGAGGACGAACTCGAGAAGGCACTGCGGCTGATGACCATCTCCGATGCGCTCGACGACCTGACCGAAGCGCACCGCGAGGTCATCGTCGAGACGTACCTCAAGGGGCGTACCGTCAACGAGGCCGCCGCGGAGCTCGGCATCCCCGCGGGTACGGTCAGGTCGCGCATCTTCTACGGGCTGCGTGCCCTGAAGATCGCGCTGGAGGAGCGAGGAGTGACATCGTGACGTCGCACCACGGGCAGCACGTCGACGTCGGCGCGTACATCCTCGGCGTCCTGGACCCGGAGGACCTCGAAGCCTTCGAGCAGCACCTGGCCGGCTGCGCGGTCTGCGCCGCCGAGATCGACGAACTCTCCGGGGTGGCACCGCTGCTCGCCGAACTCGCGGAGGCCGGTCCGGTCGCCGCGCCGCCCTCGCCGCAACTGCTCGACCGGCTGGTCGGCGAGGTCTCCGCGACCCGGAGGCGCAACCGCGTGCGCCGACTGGCGCTGGTCGCCGCCGCGGCGGTGCTGGTGGTCGGCGGCCCGCTGGCCACCCTGGCCGCGACCAGCGGTGAGACCCACACGCCGCCCGCCGCGACCGCCCAGTTCGCCGCCACCGACCCGGGCACGGGCGTCTTCGCCCAGGTCGGCGTCGAGCCGAAGAAGTGGGGCAGCAGCATCAGCCTGTCGCTCTCGCACGTCAGCGGGCCGCAGGTCTGCGACCTGGTCGCGGTCTCCCGCACCGGCGAGCGCCAGACCGTCACCACCTGGTCGGTGCCGCCGACCGGTTACGGCACCGACGCGCTGCAGACCACCGGCGGAGCCGCACTCGCCCCCGGCGACATCGACCACTTCGAGGTCCGCACCCTCGACGGCAACCACCTGCTGGTCTCCGTCCCGGCGAAGACCGCCTGAACCACCCGTCCCCCGCCCCGGCCGGCACCGCGCCCACCCGGCCGAGGCGGGTCCCTGCGTGCCCGCCGCCGCTCAGGGCCCGGTGGTCGTGCTCAGTCGCCGCTGAAGGTGCGGCGCAGCAGGGCCGTGATCCCCGCCGGGTCGGCCGGGTGGACGCGCCCGGCGAGGTAGCCGTCGGGACGGACGAGCACGGCCTCCGGGCTGCGGGCCCCGTACGCGGCACGGAACTCGTCCAGCCCGTCACGGACGGCCGGGACCCCGGGCGTGTCCGCAGTGGAGCCGGGCGCGAGCACGGCGTAGACGTCCAGCTCGCCGCGGGCCGCCTCGCGGCCCGCTTCCGCGCAGGCGCCCGGCAGGTCGGCCGGCGCGTCCGGGCCGAGGTAGAGCAACAGGGTGTGGTGCGGGCTGCGCAGCAGGTCGAACAGCCGCTGCGGGAAGGTCGCGAGGGGCTGGACGAGACCGCGGCAGTCCGGCGCCCGCTCGCCCGGCCGGACGGGGAGCACCGCGGCGCCGTCGGCCGCGGCGGCCGGGTCGATCAGCGGGCCGTCCGGGTAGCCCACCAGCAACTGGGCCTCGCGGCGCAGCAGCGTCGCCATGCCGTCGCCGCCGGGCCCGATGCCCGTGCGGGCGTGTCGGACGGTCCGCCCCACGACCTCCTCGCCGACCGGGCGGCGTTCGGCGCCGTAACTGTCGAGCAGGGCGTCCCCGGCGGCGCCGCGCAGCACCAGGGCGAGCTTCCAGGCGAGGTTGTAGGCGTCCTGGATGCCGGTGTTCATACCCTGGGCGCCGGTCGGCGGGTGGATGTGGGCGGCGTCCCCGGCGATGAAGACCCGGCCCTGCCGGTAGCGGTCGGCCAGCCGGTGACTGATCCGGAAGACGGAGGACCAGCGCAGGGCGGAGACGGTCGCCGGCTGCGGCGAGAGCCGGTCGACGACGGCCTGCAGATGCTCGACGCCGGGCAGACCGCCGGCGTCCAGGCCGTGCGCGATCCCGTCCCGGCCGGCGGCGTCGCCGACGAGCTCCGGCGCGGCGACCGTGGACATCCGGTAGCGGTTGCGGCCCGGCAGCGGGATCGCCACCAGCACGTCGTCGGGGGCGCCGTCCGGCCGGTGGCGCACCACCCGCACCCCGTACCCGGCGGGCATGTCCCAGTCGATCTCGACGTCGCCGAGCATGTACGACTCGGTGAAGGCGCCGCCGCCGAAGTCCAGGCCGAGGCCCTTGCGCACCGCGCTGTGCGCACCGTCGCAGCCGACCAGGTACCGGCAGCGGACGCGCTCGGCGCCGCCGCCCGGCGTCCGCAGCACGGCCTCCACGCCGTCCGGGTCCTGCTCGAAGGAGAGCAGTTCGCAGCCGCGCTCCACCCGGGTGCCGAACGTCTCCAGGTGCCCGGCGAGCAGTTCCTCGGTGGCGTACTGCGGCAGCGCCGCGAAGGCGTACGGCACGTCGGTGGGCAGGGCCAGCTCGATCCGCGGCTTCTCCTCGCCGTCGACCCAGCTCAGCTGGCCGTGCATCGGGACGGCCGCGGCGAGCACCTGCCGGGCCAGGCCCATGGTGTCCCAGACCTCCATGGTGCGGGGCTGCACGCCGACGGCCTTCGCGTAGCGCTGCGGCGAGGCCAGCCGGTCGACGATCCGGCACTCGGCGCCGTGCCGCCGCAGCTCCGCCGCGGCGGTGAGCCCGACCGGCCCGGCCCCGACCACCAGCACGTCCGTGTCCACCATGACCGGCTCCCGTCCGCCGAGGGCGTCTCCTCGACTACCAGCGTGCGCACCCCGGACGGACCCCTGCCACTCGCGGGACGGCGCCTCAGACGGTGGCGGTCGGGGCCCCGCGGGCGGTGAGGCGGCGCAGGGTGCGGGCGCAGTGGCGGGCGTAGAGCCGCTGGAAGACCGGGACGAGGGGGCCGGCGAGGCGGGTGAGGCGGGTGGCGGGGCGGCTGAAGGCGGTGACGGTGAACCAGACGGTGCCGTCGGCGGCGAGTTCGACGACGAAGGACTCCTCGCCGCACTCGGGGTGGCCGGCCAGGGTGCCGTAGGCGAAGCCGGTGCGGCGGGGTTCGTCGACGGCCAGGACGACCTCGCAGCGACCGGTGATCCGGGCCCGGCCCGGGCCGACCCCGCAGGTGACCCGGGTGCCGGGGACGGCCCGCGGCCCGTCCGCGCCGACCAGGACGCCGGCCGCGCGGTGCATCCGCCAGGTGGTGACGGCCAGGCCGGCGGCGGCGAAGTCCGCGGGCCCGCGGCCGACCGCCGTGCGGTGGCGCAGGTGGTGGTAGCCGGCCGGCAGCGGTCCCGGGCCGGCGGTGGCGCCGACCTCCGGGTAGCTGAGGGTCATCGGGCCTCCGTGGGAGGGGAGCGGTCCGGACGCGTCACCGCCGACCCTACGGGTGGAAGTGAACGCGTTCGAATCCGGGGTGCCGCAGGCCCGGACGGTGCCGCCCGGCCCGAGTTGGCGGGGCTCCGGGGCGCGGCGCACGCTGGAGGGGAAACCCCGGAGGTGGCCGCCATGATGCACACACTCGTCGGATGGCACATCGAGTTGGAGTTCCAGGAGGAGGGCGACCGGACGAAGGCCGTCGCGATGGTCCGCCTGTCGGACGGCACCGAGGTCCGCTCGCACGGCTTCAGCACCCGCCACCACGCCGACAGCCCGCAGCCCAGGGTGGGCGAGGAGGTCGCCGGCGCGCGCGCCCTCAACGACCTCGCCATGCAACTGCTGACCAAGGCGCACGGCGAACTCAAGGAGAGCGCCAAGGCCCCCGACCACCCGCTGATGTAGCCCGTCCGCGAAGGGCGCTACCCCGCGGAGCCGGCCACCGGCTCCGCGGGCAGCGGCGTGCCCGCGGCCGGCGCCACCGCGGGCCGGGAGCGTTCGGCGAGCCGCACCGCCGGCCCGACTGCCGCACCGGCCAGCGCGAACATCCCGCCCAGCACCAACCAGCCCCCGGCCCCGCCGCCCAGCACCAGCGAGGTGAGCAGCACCGGGCCGACCATGCGGGCCACCGCCACGCCCGTGCCGAAGAAGCCCTGGTACTGGCCCTGGCGGTCGGCCGGCGCCAGGCCGAAGCCGATCTCCCACGAGCCGGCCGCGAGCATCATCTCGCCGGCCACCTGCAGCGCCGCCGCGACCAGCAGCACCACCGCGGCCGCCCACGCCGGTCCGGCCGAGGACGAGACCGCGAAGGCCGCGCAGCAGGCCAGCAGCAGCACCCCGGCCCACCGGACGTAGCGGGCCGCCGCCGCGAGCGAGTCCACCCCGCGGGCCACCCGCACCTGGCAGAGCACCACCGTCAGCGTGTTCAGCACCAGCAGCGCCGCGGTCAGCCAGTCCGGTGCGGCCGTCCGCCCGACGATCCACAGCGGCACGATCAGCGACAGCAGCGGCATGTAGAGCAGCATCACCGTGTTCAGCAGCGCCAGCAGCGCGTACGGCCGGTCCCGCAGCACCGCCAGCCGCGGCTCCCCCGCCACCGCCGGCGACGGCGCGACCCCGGGCAGCCGGGAGAGCAGCACCGCCGCGGCGAGGAAGCTCAGCGCGTCCACCCCCAGCACCGCCCGGTACGCGAGCGGGGTGTCCAGGTGCAGCGCGGCGCCGCCCATCGCCGCCCCGACCGCCAGGCCCGCGTTGACCGTGGACTGCAGGTGGGCCCGGACCTCGGTGCGCCGGGCCGGCTCCACCAGGCCGGCGAGCAGCGCCTGCCGGGCCGCCCCCAGACCGCTCTGCGCACAGCCGTACAGCACGGCGGCCGCCAGGAACACCGGGAAGGATCCGGCCAGCAGGAACACCCCCACCGCGGCCGAGGTGGCCACCGCCAGCAGCGCGGCCACCCCGCGCGGGCCGCGCCGGTCGGCGAGGTGGCCGAGCGGCACGCCGGCCAGGGCGCCGGCCGCCCAGCCGAGGGTGAGGCCGAGGCCGATCTGCCCGGCGGACAGCCCGACCACCCGGGTGAAGTACAGCGCCGAGGTGACCAGGAAGGCGCCGTCGCCGAGCGCGTTGGTCAGCTGGGCGCCGGCCAGCCCGCGGGCCGGGCCCGGCGGCGGCAGCAGTCCTCGGTGCGGCATGGCGGTCCCTCCCGGCGACGGTGTCCGAGCCGACCCTAGGTCATGCCACCGACAATCGGGGCCGGTCGCGGCCCACCGGGCCGGGGGCCGCCGGTCAGCCGGCGAGGTCGGGCAGCGGCACGGCCGGGTCGGCGAGCCGCTCCTCGTCCACCGTCCGCCCGGAGCGCACCAGTTCGCGGATCGGGTCGGTCACGTCCCAGACGTTGACGTTCATGCCGGCGAGCACCCGTCCGCCGGACGTCCAGAAGGCGATGAACTCCCGCCCCGGCACGTCCCCGCGGAACACCACCCGGTCGTAGCCGCCGGGCTCCACGTAGCCGGTGTACTCCATGCCCAGGTCGTACTGGTCGGTGAAGAAGTACGGCACCCGGTCGTACACCGCGTCCCGGCCGAGCATCGACTTCGCAGCGGTGGCGGGCTGGTTGAGCGCGTTCGCCCAGTGTTCGACCCGGATCGGACGGCCGAACAGCGGGTGGAAGGCGTTGGCCACGTCGCCGGCCGCGAAGACGTCCGGGTGCGAGGTGCGCAGGTGCTCGTCGGTGCGGACCCCGTTGTCCACCTCCAGCCCGGCGGCCTCGGCCAGCTGCGCGTTGGGCTTGATGCCGACGCCGACGACCACCGTGTCGGCGGGCACCAGTGAGCCGTCGCCCAGCCGCACCCCGCCGTCCTCGACCGCGGCGACCTGCACGCCGAACCGCAGGTCGACGCCCTTCGCCCGGTGCAGGTCCGCGAAGACCTGCGCGACCTCGCGGCCGAGGACCCGCAGCAGCGGCAGCTCGGCGACCTCCAGCACCGTCACCTCGGCGCCCGCCAGCCGGGCCGCCGCCGCGGTCTCCAGGCCGATCCAGCCCGCGCCGACCACGACGATCCGCGCCCCCGGCACCAGCCGGGCCCGGATCCGCTCGCTGTCGCCGACCCGGCGCAGCGTCAACACGTCGGGCCGGTCGCCGCCGGGCACCGGCAGCCGGCGCGGCGCGGCGCCGGTGGTCAGCAGCAGCTTGGCGAAGCCCAGCCGTTCGCCGTCCGCCAGGGTCACCGTGTGCCCGTCCGGGTCGATCGCGGTGACCGCGGTGCCCAGCCGCAGCGCGACGTCGTTCCCGCGGTACCAGTCGGCGGAGTGCACCTCGAACTCGGCCCGCGGCGTCTTTCCCTGGAGGTAGCCCTTGGAGAGCGGCGGCCGCTCGTACGGCAGGTCGGGCTCCTCGCCGATCAGCTCGACCGGCCCCCGGTACCCCTCGGCGCGCAGGGCCTCGACGGCCTTCGCCCCGGCGAGGCTCGCCCCGACGACGACGTACGGCTGCTCCATGATCGCTCCCTCGTTCGACTGCTCCGCCCGCCGTCCGGGCCCGCCACCAGGGAGCATGCCCGGCCGCGGCCGCCGCAGTACCGGCGACACCCCGGGCGGGACCGGACGGGACGACGGGCAGCTGCCGACAGCCGCGCGCTGATCCGACGCGAGCGACCGGTCAGCCCCTAGGCTGAGGAGGGCCACGAACCGGAAGGAGAAGCCCGCATGGGTGAGCAGAGGGCCAGGGTGCGGTGCGTACCGGCGGTGCCGTGCTGGGTCAGCCTGATGGCCCGGGACCTCGGCGTCGCCAAGGCCTTCTACGGCCCGCTGCTCGGGTGGACCTTCGAACCCGGACCGGACCGCTGGGGCGAGTACCTGTGGGCCGTCGTCGACGGGGTCGAGGTGGCCGGGCTCGGCGTGATGGCCGGTGACTGGCAGCCCCCGGTGGCCTGGACGACGTACTTCGGCATCGAGAGCGCGGACCGCGCGGCCGAGGGCGTCCGCGAGCGCGGCGGGACCCTCGCGGTCGGGCCGCTCGCCTTCGACGCCGGCCGGGTGGCGCTGGCCGCAGACCCGCTGGGCGCCGTGTTCGGCATCTGGGAGGGCGAGCCCGGCGTCGAGACCTGGATGAAGGAGCCGGGCGCCCCGGTCTGGATCGAACTGCGCTCCCCGGACCCGTTCGCCGCGGCGCTCTTCTACGGCGAGGTGTTCCGCTGGGACTCCCGGGACAGGGAGCACTTCGAGGTCCGCTACGAGCACGAGCGGGTGGTGCTCCGCTCGGAGGGCCGCAACGTGGCCGCGCTGCGCGCGGCCCGCGGCCAGGCGCCGCACTGGGAGGTGTTCTTCTCGGTGGCGGACACCGACGCGGCCGTCCTGCGCGCGGTCGAGCTGGGCGGCGGCGTCGCCGAGCCCGCGGTGGACACCCCGTACGGTCGGACGGCGCGCCTCCAGGACACCGAGGGCGGCATCTTCTCGGTCATCGGCCCGGGCCACACCCTCGGCGACGGCTGACGGCCCCTTCGGTCACCGGCCGGTCAGCGGTCAGCGGTGGCGTGGGCGAACAGTCGGCGCATCGCCTCCGGGAGGTCCTCGGCGGAGCGGACGGGGCGGCCGAACTCGAAGCGGGCGTCCAGCACCCGGCCGTCCTCGCCGACCAGCCGCAGCCGCAGGCCGAAACGGTCGAGCGCGACCGGCCGGACGGCGCGGACGCCGTCGGCGCTCGGCTCGGAGCGCCGGCCGGCGGCCCGCAGTCCGAGGGACCGCACCCGGTCGGCGTGCGAGGAGTCGAGGTGCTGCAGCAGCCGGGCCTCCTCGGCGGCGAGCGGGTCGGCGGAGGCGGCGGCGAACGCGGCCGGCTCGACGCAGCAGACCGAGCCCCACAGGTCCTCGACCGCGAGGTGCTCCGGCTCCAGGCGGAGCAGCACGTGGCCGGTGGCGCGGCGGCGCGGGAAGAGCGCGGCGACCCGGGCGGGGGTGGCCCGGGACATCACGGTCAGCCGGCCCTGCACCGCGGCCCGGCCGCGGATGCGGTGCGGCAGCGCGACGGGGGCCACGTCGACGGCGTCGAGCTCCGCGGTGACCGGGCCGTCGCGGCGGGCCGGCGCCGCGATCCGGTGCACCGGCGAGCCGTCCTCGACCAGCACCGCCACCGCGCCGTCAGGCAGGACGGCGCAGTCCACCAGTGGCGGCGGCCCGGGCCGCTCGACCAGGTCGATCCCGGGTACGTCCAGCACCACCGAGGAGGCGAACTCCAGCAGCGTACGGATTCGTTCGGCGGCACTCGGCACGGCGTCGGACATCGCCCCTCCTCGTCAGGTTAGGTAAGCCTAGCCTGATTTCCGGTGGGCGCCAGTGGCATGTACGGACGTGTCCGGCGGGCCGAGGTCGACCGGCGGGCCGTCGCCGCGGTCAGGCGGCCGCCGATCCGAGCATCCGCAGCACCAGGACGCCGTAACGGCGGCCGAGCTCCTCGGGGCTCTCGGTGGAGCGGTCGGTGTACCAGCGGGCGACGTCGATGCCGAGCGAGGTCACGGCCCGGGCCGCCGTCCGCGAGTCCGGCACCTCGAACTCGCCCCGGGCGACGCCCTTCTCGATGATCCGGCGGACGGTGTCCTCGATCCGGATCCGCAGCTCGGCGACCTCGGCGAAGGCGTCCTCGGGCAGCGCGTGCAGCTCGTTGTTGACGATCCGGCCCACCGTGTGGCCGCGGGCGTGCCAGGCGGTGAACTCCTCCACGAGCCGCCGCATCTGCTCCACCGGCTCGCCGCTCGCCGCCTCGGCCCCCTCCACCAGGTCGAGGGTGGCCCGGTGGCCGGTGCGGCTGATCTCGGAGAGCAGCGCCGCCTTGGACGGATAGTGGATGTAGAGCGCAGCGGGGCTCATCCCGGCGCCGGTGGCGATGTCCCGGGTCGTCGTGGCGTGGTAGCCGCGGCGGGCGAAGGACTCGACGGCCGCGAGCAGCAGGCGCCGGGCGGCCTCGGTGCGCTCCCCGGGCCACAGGTCGGCGGTCGCTTGGTCGGTCATGGCGTCAATCCTCGCAGACGGATCAAGGCCGGAGGCGCCCGGCTGTTGACAGTGTGGCCCGTCGCCAACATGCTAAGCAAGCGCTTAGTCAGCACCCTGTCGAGACGTACGGCGAAAGGTTCGGCGATGACACCCTCCTTCAAGGGCCAGGTGGCCCTGGTCACCGGCGCCAGTCGGGGCATCGGCCTCGGCATCGCCCGCGAACTGGTCCAGCGCGGCGCCAAGGTCTGCATCACCGCCCGCAACCCCGAGCCGCTCGCCGAGGCCGTCCGCGACCTCGGCGGCCCCGACCACGCCCTCGCCGTGGCCGGCAAGTCGGACGACGCGGCCCACCAGGAGGAGGCCGTCGCCCGCACCCTGGAGACCTTCGGCCGGCTCGACATGCTGGTCAACAACACCGGCATCAACCCCTCCTACGGCCCGGTGCTCGACACCGACCCCGCGGTCGCCGCCAAGATCCTCGCGGTCAACGTCCTCGCCCCGCTGGCCTGGACCCGCCGCGCCCACGCCGCCTGGATGGGCGAGCACGGCGGCGCGGTCGTCAACGTCGCCTCCATCGCCGGCATCCGCGCCTCCGCCAACATCGGCATGTACGGCGTCAGCAAGGCCGCCCTGATCCGCCTCACCATGGAGCTCGCCGCCGACCTCGGCCCGGACATCCGGGTCAACGCGGTCGCACCCGCCGTGGTGAAGACCAAGTTCGCCGAGGCGCTGTTCGAGGGCCGTGAGGAGAAGGTGATCCGCGCCTACCCGCTCGGCCGCCTCGGCCTGCCCGAGGACATCGCCGGCGCCGTCGCCTTCCTGCTCTCCCAGGACGCCGCCTGGATCACCGGCCAGACCCTCGTCGTCGACGGCGGCGTCACCCTGGGCGGCGGGCTGTGACCGGCCTCGCCGGGCAGGGCGTCGTCGTCACCGGCGCCGGCCGCGGCATCGGCGAGGCGCTCGCGGCCGCCTTCGCCGCCGCAGGCGCCCGCGTCGTCGTCAACGACCTCGACACCGCGGCCACCGAGGCCGTCGCCGCCCGGATCGGCGGCATCCCCGTCCCCGGCGACGCCGCCTCGCCCGAAGGCGTCGCCGCCCTGGTCTCCACCGCCCGCGACGCCCTCGGCCGGATCGACGTCTACTGCGCCAACGCCGGCATCGCCCCCGTCGGCGGCGCCGACGCCGGACCGGAGGTCTGGGCCCGCGCCTGGGACGTCAACGTCATGTCCCACGTCCGCGCCGCCGAACAACTCCTCCCCGACTGGCTGGAGCGCGGCGAGGGCCGCTTCCTCGCCACCGTCTCCGCGGCCGGCCTGCTCACCATGCTCGGCTCCGCCCCGTACGCCGTCTCCAAGCACGGCGCCCTCGCCTTCGCCGAATGGCTCGCCGCCACCTACCGGCACCGCGGCCTCAAGGTCCACGCGCTCTGCCCGCAGGGCGTCCGCACCGCGATGCTGGAGGGCACCGGCGCCGCCGGCCAGGTCCTGCTCGCCCCGAACGCCATCGAGCCCGACGAGGTCGCCGCCGCCACCCTCGCCGCGATCACCGAGGAGCGGTTCCTGATCCTGCCGCACCCCGAGGTCGCCGACTACTACGCCGCCCGCGCCACCACCCCCGACCGCTGGATCGGCGGCATGAACCACCTCCAGCAGGCCATCGAGACCAAGGAGGGCAGCCCCGCATGACCGGCATGAAGGCCTGGCAGGTCACCGAACTCGGCGAACCCGCCGCAGTGATGCGGCAGACCGAGACCGAACGCCCCGGAGCCGGCGACGGCAAGCTGCTGGTCAAGGTCCGCGCCGCCGCCGTCAACTTCCCCGACGCCCTGATGTGCCGCGGCCACTACCAGGTCCGCCCGCCGCTGCCCTTCACCCCCGGCGTCGAACTCTGCGGCGAGATCGCCTCCGGCGACCGCGCGGGCGAACGCGTCGTCGGCACCCCGCTGCTGCCCGCCGGCGCCTTCGCCGAGTACGCCCTGATGGATCCGGCGGCCGCCTTCCCCGCCCCGGCCGCCCTCGACGACGCCGAGGCCGCCGCCCTCCACATCGGCTACCAGACCGCCTGGTTCGGCCTGCACCGCCGGGCCCGGATCCGGGCCGGCGAGACCCTCCTCGTGCACGCCGCCGCGGGCGGTGTCGGCAGCGCCGCCGTCCAGCTCGGCAAGGCCGCCGGCGCCCGGGTCATCGGCGTGGTCGGCGGGCCGGAGAAGGCCGCCGCCGCCGAGGCGCTCGGCGCCGACCTGGTGATCGACCGCCACCACGAGGACTTCATCGCCGCCGTCAAGGACGCCACCGGCGGCCGCGGCGCCGACGTCGTCTTCGACCCGGTCGGCGGCGAGGCCTACACCGGCTCCACCAGGTGCATCGCCTTCGAGGGCCGGATCCTCGTCGTCGGCTTCGCCGGCGGCACCATCCCGGCGCCCGGCCTCAACCACGCCCTGGTCAAGAACTACGCGATCCTCGGCCTGCACTGGGGGCTCTACAACGCCCACGACCCGCAGGCCGTCCGCGACTGCCACACCGAACTCACCGACCTCGCCGCCAAGGGCGTCGTCAAGCCCCTGATCGGCGAACGCCTCTCCTTCGACCGCGCCGCCGAAGCCGTCCAACGCGTCGCCGACGGCACCTCCATCGGCCGCCTCACGGTGCATCCGTAGGGCATCGGGAAACCCGCAAGGGGCGCGGAGAACGACGCGGAGTGGGAGGGCACATGCAGTGCCCTCCCACTCCGCGCCGTTCTCCCCCGGCCTTCGGCCGGGAGGTGCCCCCACGCGCCCCTGCTTCGGCTTTCGCCGTACCCGCTCGGTGACGTGCAGCAGGGGCGCGGGAACCACGCGAGACGGAAGGGCACTTCATGTGCCGTTCCCTCTCGCGCTGCTCCACGCGCCCCTACGGGATCCGTCTCAGCAGGCGACCGGCGCCGGCAGGTCCACCAGGCGGGCCAGCGCGGCCCGGTGGGCGCCGGGGGTGCCCAGGGCGATCTGGTCGGCCTTGGCGCGCTTGAGGTAGAGGTGCGCCGGATGTTCCCAGGTCATCCCGATGCCGCCGTGCAGCTGCACGCACTCCTCGGCCGCCCGCACGGCCACCGCCCCGCAGTGCGCCTGCGCCACCGCCACCGCGACCTCCGCGTCGGCGTCGCCCCGCGTCAGCACGTCCGCCGCGTACCGGGCAGCGGCCCGCGCCCCGACGATCTCCAGCCACAAGTCGGCCAGCCGGTGCTTGAGCGCCTGGAACGAGCCGACCGGGCGGGCGAACTGGGTGCGGTCCTTCAGGTACGCCACGGTCGTCGACAGACACCACTCGGCGATGCCCAGTTGCTCGGAGGCGAGCAGTCCGGCGCCCGTGAGCAGCGCCTGCCGCACCGCCTCCTCCGCGCCCGCGCCCACCATGACGGCCCGTGCCGGCACGCCGGTCAGTGCCAGGTCGGCCAGCGGGCGGGTGAGGTCGAGCGAGGTGCGCCGTGCCACGGCCAGTCCGGCCGCGGCGGCCTCGACCGCGTAGAGCGCGGCGCCGTCCGGCCCGGCCGCGGGCACCAGCAGCACGTCCGCCACCAGCGCGTCCGCGACCGAGGTGATCCGCCCGTTCAGCGTGCCGGCCCCGTCGACCCGGACGGTCGCCGGGAACCCGGCGCCGGGCGCGGTGGACAGCGGCACGGCGAGCGCCGCCGTCCGCTCCCCGCCGGCCAGCGCGGAGAGCAACTCCTCGGCGCCGCAGGCGAGCAGCGCGGTCGTCGCCAGCACCGCGCTGCCGAGGAACGGCACGGGTGCCGCGCTGCGCCCCACCTCCTCCAGGACGACGGCGGTCTCGCGCAGCGAGGCACCGGCTCCGCCGAGCGCCTCCGGCACCTGGAGGCCGGCCGCGCCGAGGTCGGCGGCGAGCTTGCGCCAGAGCGCGGGGTCGTACGGCACGGGGCCCTCGCAGCGCGCGAGGATCGCCTCGGGCGGGCAGTGGTCGGCGAGCAACGCCCTTACGCTGCTGCGCAGTTCCTCCTCGATCTCGGAGTACAGCAGGTCGGCCGGGCCGGTGGGGTCGGTCATCGCGGCAGCTCCTTCCAGGGCACGTTCTTGTCGGCGCGCGGCTCGCCGGGCAGGCCGAGGACGCGCTCGGCGACGATGTTGCGCAGGATCTCCGAGGTGCCGCCCTCGATGGAGTTGCCCTTGGCGCGGAGGTAGCGGTAGCCGGCCTCGCGGCCGGTGAAGTCGACGTGGTCGGGACGGACCATCGTCCAGTCGTCGTACGCGAGGCCGTCCTCCGCGAGGAGTTCGACCTCCAGTCCGCTCAACTCCTGGGCGAGGCGGGCGAAGGCGAGCTTCATGGCGGCGCCCTCGGGGCCGGGCTGGCCCAGTGCGAGCTGCTGGCGCAGCCGTTCCCCGGTGAGCCGGGCGACCTCGGCGTCCACCCAGCCCTTGAGGAGCCGCTGGTGGAGGTCGTGGGTGCGCAGTTCGGGCCGGGCGCGCCAGGTCTCGGCGACGACGCCGACCATGCCGGCCTCGCGCGGGGCGGCCTGGCCGCCGATGGCGACCCGCTCGTTGTTGAGGGTGGTCTGGGCGACCTGCCAGCCGTCGCCGACGGCACCGAGCCGGTGCGCGTCGGGGATGCGGACACCGGTGAGGAAGACCTCGTTGAACTCGGCCTCGCCGGTGATCTGCCGCAGCGGGCGGACCTCGACACCGGGGTCGGTCATGTCGCAGACGAAGTAGGTGATGCCCCGGTGCTTGGGCACGTCCGGGTCGGTGCGGGCGATCAGGATCGCCCAGCGGGCGGTGTGCGCGCTGGACGTCCACACCTTCTGGCCGTCGACCGTCCAGGTGTCGCCGTCGAGGACGGCCCGGGTGCCGAGCGCGGCGAGGTCGGAGCCCGCACCGGGCTCGGAGAAGAGCTGGCACCAGACCTCCTCGCCCGTCCACAGCGGCCGCAGGAAGCGCCGCTTCTGCTCCTCGGTGCCGTACGCGAGGATGGTGGGGGCGGCCATGCCGAGGCCGATGCCGATCTTCCGCGGGTCGTTGCCGGGTGCTCCGGCGGCGGCCAACTCGGCGTCCACGACGGCCTGCAGGGGCCGCGGTGCGCCGAGGCCGCCGAGCCCCTCGGGGAAGTGCACCCAGGCGAGTCCGGCGTCGAACCGGGCCCGCAGGAAGTCGAGCCGGTCGGTGGTCGCCGGGTCGTGTGCGGCGAGCAGGTCCGCCACCCGCTGCCGGAGGTCCTCTTCACGGACGGCCATGTCAGCCCTCCTTCTTCTGGTAGCGGCCGAGTTCGCGGCGGGCGAGCGAGCGGCGGTGCACCTCGTCGGGGCCGTCGGCGAGCCGCAGCGTGCGGTTGCCGGCCCAGAGCTGGGCCAGCGGGGTGTCCTGGCTGACGCCGGCGGCGCCGTGGGTCTGCACGGCCTTGTCGAGGATCCACTCGACGGTCTGCGGGACGATGATCTTGATGGCCTGGATCTCGGTGTGGGCGCCGCGGTTGCCGACGGTGTCCATCAGCCAGGCGGTCTTCAGCACCAGCAGCCGGGCCTGTTCGATCCGCACCCGGGACTCGGCGATCCATTCCTGCACCACGCCCTGGTCGGCCAGCGGCCGGCCGAAGGCGACCCGGTCGACGGCCCGGCGGCACATCAGCTCCAGCGCCCGCTCGGCGATGCCCAGGGCCCGCATGCAGTGGTGGATCCGGCCCGGTCCCAGCCGGGCCTGGGCGATGGCGAAGCCGGAGCCCTCCTCGCCGATGAGGTTGGCGGCCGGCACCCGGACGTCCTCGAAGAGCACCTCGGCGTGCCCGCCGTGGTCCTGGTCCTCGTAGCCGAAGACGGTCATGCCGCGCTTCACCGTGACGCCCGGGGTGTCGCGGGGCACCAGGATCATCGACTGCTGCCGGTGCTTGGCGGCGGCGGGGTCGGTCTTGCCCATGACGATGAAGATCCGGCAGTTGGGGTTCATCGCGCCGGTGATGTACCACTTGCGGCCGTTGACGACGTACTCGTCGCCGTCCCGCTCGATCCGGGTGGTGATGTTGGAGGCGTCCGAGGACGCGACGTCCGGCTCGGTCATCGCGAAGGCGGAGCGGATCTCGCCGGCGAGCAGCGGCTCCAGCCACTGCCTGCGCTGCTCCTCGCTGCCGAACTGGTCGAGCACCTCCATGTTGCCGGTGTCCGGCGCGGCGCAGTTGAGCGCGGCGGGCGCCAGCAGCACCGAGCGGCCGGTGATCTCGGCGAGCGGCGCGTACTGGAGGTTGGTGAGGCCGGCGCCGGCCTCGCCGGGGAGGAAGAGGTTCCACAGGCCGCGTTCCCGTGCGGCGGCCTGGAGCTCGGCGACGACCGGCGGGATCGTCCACGGCTCGCGGGCCGGGTCGGCGAGCTGTGCGGCGAGCACCGGCTCGGCCGGGTACACGTGCTCGTCCATGAAGTCGAGCAGCCGGGAGCGCAGCTCCTCGGTACGGGTGTCGAAGGAGAAGTCCACGGGTCAGCGCTCCTTGAGTGCGGTGAGGCCGAACTGCACGAACAGCGGGACGAGTTCGCCGACCCGGTCGAAGCCGGCGCCGACCGTGCCGCCCTGGGTGAAGCGGTAGTGGATGCCCTCCAGCACGACCGCCAGCTTGAACGAGGCGAAGCCGGTGTACCAGCCGAGCGCCGAGACGTCCCGGCCGGAGCCGTCGGCGTACCGGGCGACCAGTTCGGCGGTCTGCGGGAAGCCCTCGGCGAGGGCGGCGCCGGGCAGCACGCCGTTGAAGCGGCGGGCCAGCTCGGTGTACATCACCAGCAGGCCGAGGTCGGTGAGCGGGTCGCCGAGGGTGGACATCTCCCAGTCGAGGACGGCGCGGATCCGGTCGTCCGGGCCGACCAGGACGTTGTCCAGCCGGTAGTCGCCGTGCACCAGCGCGGGCGCGGGGGAGACCGGCAGGGTGCGGGCGAGCTGCTCGTGCAGCTCGTCGATGCCGGGCACCTCGCGGCTGCGGGAGGCGTCCAGCTGCTTGCCCCAGCGGCGCAGCTGGCGCTCCAGGAAGCCCTCGGGCCGGCCGAAGGCGTCGAGGCCCACCGCCGCGGGCTCGACGGCGTGCAGGTCGACCAGGGTGTCGACCAGGTGGAGGCCGAGCGCGTGCACCCGCTCCGGGCCGAGCGCGCCGAGCGCCTCGGCGTCCCGGTGCGGGGTGCCCTCGACGTACTCCATGAGGTAGAAGGGCGCACCGATCACCTCGGTGTCCCCGACCAGCAGCAGCGGGCGCGGCACCGGGACGCGGGTGGGGTGCAGCGCGGTCAGCACGGTGTGCTCGCGGGTCATGTCGTGCGCGGTGGCGAGGACGTGGCCGAGCGGCGGCCGGCGCAGCACCCACCGTCCGGTGCCGTCCTCCAGCAGGTAGGTCAGGTTGGACTTGCCGCCCTCGAACAGCTTCGCCCGCAGCGGGCCGGTGACGGTGCCCGGCAGCTCTGCGTCGAGCCGCTCGCGCAGCCGGTCCAGGTCGAGACCGGGTGGGGTCTCGGGGGTGTCGCTCATGGGCCCTCGCCTCGAGAAGGACTGATCGGATCAAGCACTGACGGAAGCACTGACGGGAAGCACTGACGGGAAGCACTGACGGAGAGTGCTGACTAAGCGCTTGCTTAGCTTCGCCGCGACGCCCTCCCCTTGTCAACGGCCCGCACGGCCCCGGGGTGTGCGGCGACCGCGCTCCGGCTGCGCCCCGGGAACGCCGCGAGCCGTCCGCGGCGGCGCTGCCGGGACGGCTCGTGGGGAGGGCGGGGCCCGCAGGGCGGACGGGCGGCCCGGAGACCGGCGGAGCCCGGCCGCTGTGGGGCGGCCGGGCTCCTCGGGTGGGGCGGGCAGCAGGTCCGTTCGGTGACCCGACCGGTGCTGCCCGGAGGGTTGGATCAGTGGCCGCCCTCGTCGACGACCTCGACGTCCTCGATGTTCTGGTCGATCGCGTCGGCGGGCAGCGCCACGCGGATCGCCCAGTGGTAGATGCCGAGCGAGAAGGCCGCGACGAGCAGCATGTCCCACCACATCGGGATGGTGCCGGTGCCGTCGCCGAAGCCGCCCAGCCAGGAGATCAGGCCGAGGCCGAGCAGGTACGCCGGCAGCCACTGCGCCGGACGCCAGTCGAGGCGCGGCGCGTTCGGCAGGCCCTTGCGGACGGCGTACGCGGCGTAGCTGCCGAGCAGCACGTAGCCGATGACGATGGCGATGCCGAGGCGGGCCAGGGTGTGCCAGCCGGTCCAGTAGATGATCAGGCTCGCCACGATGAAGGACAGCGGGGCGATCACCTCGCCGAACGGCAGGCGGTAGGAGCGCTCACGGTCCGGCAGGCGGCGGCGCAGGGCGCCGAAGGCGAGCGGGGCGCCGGCGTACATCAGCACCGAGGCGGAGGTGATGAAGCCGACCAGCTCCTGCCAGCTCGGGAAGGGCAGGAAGCAGATGACACCGGTGACGAAGGAGATGGCCAGGCCGAACCACGGCACGCCGCGCTTGTCGACCCGCTCGAACAGCTGCGGGGCGTAGCCGTTCTTGCTGAGGCCGTAGGAGATGCGCGAGGTGGAGGTGGTGTAGATCAGGCCGGTGCCGCCGGGGGAGACGATGGCGTCGAAGTACAGCACCCAGGCCAGCCAGCCGAGGCCGACCAGCGTGGCGAGGCCGGCGAACGGGCCGGAGATGCCGGGGAAGTCCAGGTTCTCCCAGCCCTTGGCGAAGGCGGTGCCGGGCAGCGCGGCGATGAAGACGACCTGCAGCAGGACGTAGATCAGGGTGCCGATGGCGACCGAGCCGAGCACCGCGCGCGGGATGTCGCGCTTGGGGTTCTTGCTCTCGCCGGCCAGCTGGATGGCCTGCTCGAAGCCGAGCAGCGCGAAGATGATGCCGCTGGTGCTGATCGCGGCGAGCACGCCCTTGATGCCGAACGGCGCGAAGCCGTGCGAGGTGAAGTTGCCGCCGTGGAAGTTGGTCACCGCGAGCACGAGGATGGTGGCCAGCGGGACGGCGATCTTCAGCCAGGTCGCCACCGAGTTGGTGTGCGCCAGCACGCGGACGCCGAGGAAGTTGACCGCGACGAAGACGCCCATGAGCAGGACGGCGACGACGAAGCCGCTCGGGGTCAGGGTGCCGTTGTCGCTCAGGAAGCCCTTGGCGAACTCCCAGTGACCGGCGTAGCCGATCATGGCTTCGACCTCGATGGGGGCGACCGTCGCCGCCTGCAGCCAGGAGAACCAGCCGAACGACATGCCGGCGAGTCCGCCGAAGGCGTAGTGCGGGTAGCGGGCGGTGCCGCCGGCGACCGGGAAGAGGCCGCCGAGCTCGGCGTGGACGAACGCGAGCAGGACGATCGCGACCGCGCCGATGCCCCAGGAGACGAGGGCCGCCGGGCCGGCGACCATGACGGCGTTCTTGGCGCCGTACAGCCAGCCGGAGCCGATGATCGAGCCGACGGAGGCCCAGAGGAGGCCGATCAGCCCGACCTCGCGCCGCAGTGATCGGCTGCCTGAGCCGGTCGGCGGGGCGGAGGACGGGGCGAGCTGGTCGACAGAAGCCATGGGTGGGATTGACCTCTCGATGAAATGGCAGGGGTTGAGAGTTGCCCAAGGCTAGGCGGAGTGATTTGTCGAACAGAACCCCATGAATCCGAATAGTTATCTGGCTCGAACGGGAATGATCATGAGCGTTCGTCAAATCCCTTGGAATTCATGGGAGTTGGCGTATGTGCAGGTAGGGCAAAGGTTTGTAAATTTGAGCTTCTCTTGAGGAATTGACGGTCGGGGCATCGCCACCCGCCGCAGTGCATAATGATGAGGCGGACCGGTGGAGATTCCTGGGGCTCGTTGTGCAAGACTATGCAGACCTCGAAAATGGTGCAGACCACCATTCAGCGCCGTTCGGGCGCTGCCGATCCGGGCCCCGCGCGGGGTTCAGCCGGCCGTCACCCGGTCGCCGAGCGCGTCCACCACGTACCGCTGGTCCAGCTGCTGGCCGCCCGCGTCGCCGGGCGCCGCGTCCTCCGCGAAGTAGTACAGCGGGTGCCCCTTGTAGAGGACCTGGCCGACCCCGTCGGTCCGCTTCCCGACCCCCAGCAGCCCGTCGTCCACGCCGGCGCCCGCGACCGGGAAACCGGTGGTGGTCAGCGGCGGCCACTGCGTCGCGCACTCGCCGTAGCAGGTCGACTGCGTGGAGGTGTCACCCGCGAACAGGTACAGGGTGCGGCCCCGGGCGTCCACCAGGATCGGCCCGAACCCCGCACCGTCGGCCAGCGACACCTGGGTGCCCGGGGTCGGGGTCGCGGACGGCTCGGGCTCGGCGCTCGGGGCGGGGGACTCCGTCGACGGCTCCTGCTGCGCCGGCCGGCCCGGCAGCGGCGCCGGGTTCGGGTCGCCCGGGGCGCAGCCGAGGCAGACGGCGGCCAGCAGGGCGGCAACGACAGCGGCGGCCGGACGGACCTTGGGCATCGCGGACTCCTTCACCCGACGTGAGCGGTCAGCTACCACTACCGCCCCGCGCCGCCCGCCCGGCCACTCCAGCGGCCCGCCCCTCGGCGGATGGAGTGGCCCGATTGCCCTGGATGGCCGCCTCCGCCCGGGTGGACGCCCGCTCGCGAGCGGCCCGCGTCAGTCCGCCGTCCAGACGGTGCGGTCGCCGCCGCGCCAGCCCACCAGGTCCGGGTCGTCCAGGTCCGGCTCGGACACCCCCGCGTGGCGGATGAACTCCGCCACGTCCTCCTCGCCGTACGCCCTGCCCACCAGCCGGCCGTAGATCTCGACCCGGCGGTACGGGCGGACGCCCCGGGTGGGCGGGCGCACCACGACGGGCGGGGTGAAGATGTCCCCGCCGCTCTGCTCCGGTGACGCTGCCATACCCCCAGTGTCACCCGCCGCGCACCCGAGTGGCCCGGCCGCGCCCCGGGCCGGACCCCCCGTTGCTCCGACCGGCCCACACCGCGGCCCGTCGACCGGCCCGGTCCCCGCCCGGACGACGTCCCCCGGGCCGGCCGCTGCCGCGACGGTGTCCTCGGGCCGGCCGCTGCCGCGACGGTGTCCTCAGGCCGGCCGCTGCGGTCGCTCCGGTGCGCCCTCGGTGAGCAGCGGCGCACGGTGAAGCGGCGGCGGCTCACCGGGCAGGTCGGCGAGGTACCAGTAGTGCCGCAGCATGACCTGCAGGATCCTTCGCACCCGCAGCAGTAGCAGCGCCGCCAGCGGCAGCTCCACCAGCAGGGCCGCGCCGACGCTCACCCAGACGTCGTCCGTCCCCCAGGAGAGCATCACGTCGAACCAGGCGTCGCAGATCAGCAGGACGGCCGCCGCCAGCGCCCACGGCACCAACAGCCGGCGCCGCCGCCAGCCGAACCAGGCGGTCGCCGCCAGCGCCACCAGCAGCCCGAGGTCGAAGCCGACCCAGGCCAGCCGCCACTGCCGGGCCTCGAAGTGCACCGGCAGCGTCGCCGCCAGGAAGCCGATCCACGGCAGCAGCGCCGCACAGCACACCACCAGCACGCCGAGGCCCCGGCGCCGCCGCCGGTCGATGCCGCGCAACTCCTCCTCGGTGAGCCCGGCCCGCCAGTCGGTGGGGTGCCCGCAGTGCGGGCAGCTCTCGTGGTGCTGCGCCATGGCGTACTCCCTGGCCGGGCGGCCCCCTCCCGGCATTCTCCCGCCGCCCCGGCGACGCCGCAGGGCCCGCCCGGGCGGCCTCCGGGCCGCCGCGGGGCGGGACCGGGGCGCCCGTGCGGGCCCTGGCGAGGGTGGGGCAGGGGGTCAGTGCTGCCAGACCTTGACGTAGTCCACCTGCATGTCGGTGTCGGCGGTCAGGGTGTTGTTCTGGTCGACGCCGTTGTTGAGGATCAGGTACTGCGGGCT